>QMYO01000161.1 GCA_003662715.1 Candidatus Bathyarchaeota archaeon
ACAATGATTAAATCCAAATGCTCCGTTTTCGTCACCTTTCTCAGATTTCATTGATTTTGAGTGTTTTATTACCGCAAATCAGATTAATAAATCGATTGTTGATGCGATGAAAAAAATGTGGTGTGAATGTTAAATAGCAACTCGAATAAAAAATGCTGTTTTTTATTGCAGATGAAATAGGTCTTTTCTAAGCTCTGGTTTCAACATTACTTTCGATAAATCACAATTCCGCAGTCTTTGCAGTAGTAGAAATTGCCTTCCGTATTTTTCTGTTTACCCTTTTCGATTTTGCCGTTACATCCTGAGTTAGGACACTTCATTGATTTTCCACTCTCCGTCTCACTTCATGTTCTTTTAAACAGCTTATATTCCGGCGGTTCTATATCAAAGTAAGGGCAGTGTTGACACATAGAGGTGTCTATTTGCTCTTTCCACACGCCGCAGTAGACTCCCTTTGGTAAGGAAATGGCTTGTTTACACTCATCACAGCTATTTATTGAAACGTTGCGCGATTCTTTGAAAAGACGCTCGCGGGATTTTTCAAGATTTTGAAGCCTTTGCAGCTCCTTAATTCGAGGAAACACGTTGTGTCACCTGTGCTTTAATTTAGTGTACACTATTAAAAGAATTATGAAGGAACAATATGAATTCACAACATAACTCCTAAAATTCAAGTGGAGATCAAAATGAATAATAAATATTTTAGGTGCCATAACTATGAACTGGGAGAAGAAATGTGTCAATGAAAAAGCGATTTGAGGTTTTAGAGCACACAGCGGACATGTACATAGCGGCTTATGGGCAAACTCTAAAAGAAGCCTTTGAAAACGCAGCGTCAGCCACCTTTAATGTAATAACTGAAATTGAGAAAATTAAGCCAGAAATTGAAGAATCCGTAGAGATTGAAGCACACGACGAGCAGGCTCTTCTCTACAGCTGGATAGAGGAACTATTAATCAGGTTTGAAACAACCGGGAACTTATACTGTTGTTTCAACATTTCCAGCATAGAGAAAACATCTACTGGCTTCAAGCTGAAAGCGAAAATTTGGGGAGAACCTTTTGACTCTGAAAGGCATTTGCAAAAGGTTGGAGTAAAGGCAATAACATACCATCGAATGGAAATAGTGAAAAAGCCGAAAGCAGTAACCGTCAAGTTCATTCTTGATGTTTAAACAGTTTTTATGAAAAAAGGCGCTTCTTTCTAAAACAGACTTTAACGCTACCGAACCATAAGTGTGATTTCTTCCACTAACGTTTCTGGAACAATATTCCTTTTCCCAATTCTCTTGAACGCAACAAAACCCAGTTTTTTCAGTATCTGCAAGTCTTGATAAACATTTTTCACGTTCCTACGAGTTTTTTGAGCCAAGTCGTTTATTGATCCCACTTTTAGAATAGCCAAATCGTAGAGGAGTTGCAGCCGCTTTGGAGTTAGGAGCGCCATTTCGCTTGGGCTTAAATCCTTTAGCTCCTCCACCGTATAGTCGAGTTCGCCGCCTTCTACATAGCCGCGGTAGGCGTGAACCAGATCAGCCCACTCAAAGTACACGTCAGTGTTTTGTCTGTTCAGTCTTTTTTCTAAGAACAGTTCTTCAAACTCGTCAAAGGTCATGTTGTGTTTTATTTCAAATTCTTTGATTTTTTTAACAACTTCTTCAACGGTTAACTGACGAACCACTCTGATTAACATCTTCCCTCTACAATTATTTTTACATGAGAACAAATAACTTCTTTGGTCTTAATACCAAAATTCCTTATATATCCACCCTGAGACTTTCTTTAAGGTGATCTAATGAGCGAGAAAAGAAAAAACCGAAGACACTCAATACATGTTCCACTTGAAAGAATTGACAAATACACTTGGCGGATACCCAAAAAATATAAGCCAGGCATGCGAGTGCCCGGAATAGTCTTCGCAGACGAAGAGTTGCTTGAAAAAATTAAAACAGACCGAACTCTAGAACAATGCGCTAACGTCGCTCACCTTCCAGGCATTTATAAACACTCCATCACTCTACCAGATGGGCATGAGGGATACGGTTTCCCCATAGGCGGTGTCGCAGCCACAGACTATGAACAAGGAGTGATCAGTCCAGGAGGAGTGGGATACGACATTAATTGCGGCGTCCGCCTCCTAACCACTAATCTATCTGAACAAGACATTCGCCCTAAACTCGCCGACCTCGCAAACACCATCTTTAATAACGTTCCCTGCGGACTCGGCAGCCGCCGTAAAGACTTCCGCTTAACCATTCACGAACTTAACCAACTCGTCACAGAAGGCGTTCAATGGGTTGTGGATCACGGAATGGGCTGGCCTGAAGATGTTTTACACTGTGAAGAAAATGGATGCATGGAAGTTGCCAATCCTGACAAAGTTTCCACTAACGCTAAAAACCGAGGCGTATCACAAATCGGCACCCTAGGATCAGGAAATCATTTTCTTGAAATTCAAAAAGTTGACAAAATTTACAAACCCCAAGTCGCCAAGGCATTTGGCATCAATCATGAAGATCAAGTCACAGTTATGATTCATTGTGGCTCACGTGGATATGGACACCAGATCTGCTCAGACTATTTACGCGTAATGGAGCGGGCTGTTCACAAGTACAATATAGTTCTGCCTGACCGCGAGCTTGCCTGTGCACCCGGCACTAGTAGCGAAGCAAAAGACTACTATCAGGCTATGGCTTGCGCTGTCAACTACGCCTTTTCCAATCGTCAAGCAATTACACACTGGGTGCGCCAGAGCTTTGAGAAAGTGTTCAAAATGCCAGCGGAAAAATTAGACCTGCGTCTAGTATATGATGTTGCTCACAACATCGCAAAAATTGAGGAGCATAAGGTAAATGGACATCAAAGAAAAGTTTGGGTTCACAGAAAAGGTGCAACTCGCGCGTTCGGTCCAGGACGAACTGAGATACCCTCTGACTATAGGAGTGTTGGACAGCCCGTGATGATACCTGGAAGCATGGGCACTAGCTCTTGGGTTTTGGTTGGCACGGCAAGAGCCATGGAAATTTCATTTGGTTCCACGGCTCATGGAGCTGGTCGGATGATGAGTCGAGCAGCTGCAAAAAGAAGTTTCTGGGGAGGAGACATAAAGAAGGCTTTAGAACAGCGTGGAATTGTTGTTAGGGCTGCAAGCCAAGTTGTCTTAGCTGAGGAAGCAGATCCAGCCTACAAAAGTGTGGATCGAGTGGCGGAAGTGAGTGATAAAATCGGGATAGCGACAAAAGTTGTTAGGCTGGTACCCATTTCCGTAGTGAAAGGTTAAGTCGGGACTCAGTAACTCTGAAATAGGGTACACCTTCATATTTTACATAAAAACGCATAGGGGGTTGAAGGAGGATAGAACTATAGAAGAAACTTCGTTTGATGTGAAAAAAGCAATCATCTGTTTTCAATATGCGGAAAGAATCAAATCGGAATTAATAATTGCAACCAACCTCTTGGAAACAATAGACAAGCTTAAGAATAATGAACTAGTAGGCGCTGAAAAATTACTATCATCATTTCTGTATGGCTTTACAAGATGAGATTAGAATAGCGCACAACGTTCTTCAAATGCAAAACTTTAAGGAAGCAAGTGGCAAAGTGGCGAAAGCCACGGAAAGCATGTTTTCGCATGATTATTCAGAGGCGACTAAACATATTTCAGAGGCAATATCTCGCATAACAACTGGCGGTCAACAAGCAACACAATTGTTGAAGGAGCGGGGGCTCCTCTGAATAGAGGGGGCTTTGTTCCTAACAAATTAATAAGCACATAAAAAAGAAAAAGACTGAATTATTTGATTGGAGGCTTTTGGAAGTGATTTTACGGTTAACAAGCGAGCAGATGCGTTTGTTGAGAGATGAAAGCAGAAGGACTCATCCAATCGAGGCTTGTGCTCTCCTTTTCGGAAGGCTGATTGATGGAGAAGCTGTTGTAACGAAGGTTGTGGTAACGCCTAATGTTTTGAGATCGCCTGTCAGGTTTGAGGCTGATCCTCAGACCGTTTTTAACATTTTTGAAAAAGCGGAGCAAGAGGGGTTCGAGTTTATCGGCATTTTTCACTCGCATCCTGCGCCTGCCCGTCCTTCGGTTTTTGATCTTCAATACATGAGGCTTTGGGGTGAAGCTGTTTGGTTGATTCTTTCGTCTGTTGATGGGGATGTAGCGGCGTTTCGGATGGTTGAGGGTGAGCTACAGAAAGTGGCTTTGAAGGTTGGGTGAATGTGAGCGCGGTAAATCGTTAATTGTCGAATGCATACGCTGTATGTCTTTATATGACTTTGATATGTAAAACCTTAAATATCAGCCAAAATATATAAAATTTAGAAATATGTCTGAAAAAATACCTATTGTACATGAGTAGAACAGGAAAACACTTCAACAAACCCATGAGAGGGAGGGAGAGCACATGAAAAAACTGCTCAAAACAAAAAAAGCCGTCTCCAAAATAATCGGCGTTCTAGCAATAATCATCGTCTTCATCGTCACGGGCAGCATCTACTACAGCTATACGGTTGCCTACGTCGGAAACATGAAAACCACCTTTCAAACCCAGATGGAGAAATTATTGCTCGAATTCGTCGACATTAACAGCACCCATATAATAGCCTCTGTGAGAAACAACGGCATTATGGATGTAAAGATCATAGATGCCTATGTTGAAGGAGTATCCAACATCCTACTTAAAGGGGTTCTGATTGCGGGAAAATCCATAGGGACAACATACTTGATAGGAATGTACTCAAAAGGCGTATCCTACGCTGTTAAACTGATGTTCAGTCTAGGCACTTCTATAACATTCAGCGTGATGTACTAGCAAAAATCCAAGCATTCCACGAAAACTGGCTACGCCTAACATGCCTAGCGAACTGTCTATGAGCAGGTTAAACTCTTCCCTCTCTCGCCAAAGCAAACAAATATTCCTGTGCATACCCTGCATATTCTCCGAAGTATGTTCTCCCAAATGAACTAATCCTTTGGTATTCACTTGATGTAAGCGTGTGTCTGCGTGAAAGTTTTTCAACAAAAGTTTCTTCAAAATTGTTGGAATAGAACTCAAGGATTACACGTTTCATCCAGACGTCCACCGGGAACGCTTCCAGTTTGTCTAGTGAAAAC
>QMYO01000162.1 GCA_003662715.1 Candidatus Bathyarchaeota archaeon
CCATAAACACGACTGCACCACCTCCACCACCCTTCCCACCTCCACCGCCAGACGCAAAAATCATAGGATCAAAAGCAGGCTACGTCATGTATGACTACGACCAATTGCTTGGAAGCCCAAACCCTCCTGCACTGCTTCCAGGCACAGCTTATCCTACCACTGGCTACTGGGACGAAATCACAGAGGTTTTCGTACCCCTTCCTTCCACAGGATTCGGCGACTATATGACTAACGACTACTATGGCGGCCCCGCCCCCCTGGTGACAATTGAAGTAACCTCAAAAAATGACACGCAAGGCTCTTTAATAGACCTACTTGACGTCAAATGGCTTGACGGCAATAACGTTTGGCATGATGTTGACGTAGTAGTTGATGGATACTACGGAACGCCACCAGCAGAACCCAGTTACTCATCAGCCATCGGCAGCGGACCCATAGAGATAGACCTGACGAATCCTATCGGCACCACGTGGCATGAACTATATCCTCACTACAGCAACATATTGACACTAACCAGCTGGGAAGACAACGGCGACGGCGTCCTCAGCGCTTCAGACCAAATTGACCTACTAAATCAAACGGATGGATGGATATACTGGTACCACGTTGACGCTGTAACAACAACCATCCACTGGACATTCGAAGAAGGTCAAGCTCTCACGGGTACAGGATCTGCAGAACCTAATGCACCGCTTTCGCTCCCCAAAATCAAAGATAACCCAACAGGCTCATATTGGCATGAAATCTACCCCAACTACTCCAAACGATTCAAGATAACCAGCTGGGAAGACGACGGCGACGGCGTCCTCAGCGCTTCAGACCGACTCGAAATCTTATACGAAGAAGGCTTCACGGCACCGCCCTTCCCACCTCCAACGGCAGGACCTTATTGGATTCACATAGACTCTGTGTCAACAGACCTAATCTGGAGCTTCAAAAGTAAGGAGCAACCGGTTCCTGAATTTCCATTAGGATTAGGACTGATAATGGCAATAGCTCCAGCAATATCCATTGCATATCTCTGGCGGCTAAGAAAGAAGGTGGTAGCCAAATGAAGCCACGAAGACTAACCTTAATCTCCCTAACCCTACTAGCAACCATACTAATAGGCGCAGGCATCATCATAGTGCTATCTCCAACAGAGATAGGCGCCAACGTAAAATGGGACCCCAAAACCTACACATGGGACGGAACACCCCCCACCTACTGGAACGCCCAGATATCGCTAAAGCAAGGCCACAAAGCGCAGACAGAAATAATCCCCGCAACCATCCTACTCGAAGGCATCTACTCACCAATTATCGCACCATACAACGCAACACATGGACCAAGACTAATCGTACCCTTCAGCGGATCAGACGTAAAGGCCGTGCTATTTGATAAAATCGCGCACATGGGGGTCGTTTACCCCGGACGATACCGCGTCACACTAGAAATAACCGGACAACTCATCGGCGGCGAAACCTTCCGAGGCAGCGGCGTCATCGTAGTGACAGTATCCGGACCCGGTGGATAACCTCCCACCACCTCCCACTTTTTCTAGCGGAACTTCACCGCACCAATGTTTAGAGTCCTTACTCGCAAAAAAGGAAACGGAATATGTATGTTTAACACCTCGATGAAAAATCTATGGGCTATAATAAACAAACACAACATCCATAGCTCAAAAAATTTGTTAATCCTCCCTCTATGCTTATCGTTACTATTACTCCTATTCACTCCAAACCTAATAAACATCAAACCAGTCTCCGCACCTAATATTATTCATGTTCCAGCCGATTTCCAAACAATACAAGAAGCCATAGACTACGCAACCAACGGAGACACCATAGAAGTAGATGCTGGAATCTATTACGAACATATTTTCATAAACAAATCCATAACACTACAAGGAGCAAACGCAACAACAACAATAATCGATGGGGCCTCAAACGGAACAATACTCACATTAGAAGCAAGCAACATCTACATAACCGGATTCACAATACGCAATGCAGGCACAACCTACTCCGCCATAGCATCAGAAAGAGACAGAGGAACCAACACTCGCCACACAATAACCAACAACATCATAATGACAAGCCAATACGGCATCTACCTAGCCTACTCCAACCAAAACACCATTACAAACAACACTATTTCCAACAACTTTCTCAGCGGTATCTACCTCAACAGCGCCGACAGAAACGACATCCTAAGCAACGCTATAACAGAAAGTCCGTATGGAATGAGACTCCTATACTCCACTGGCAACACCATAAGCGGCAACACAATTTCAAAAACCTCTTACGGCATCTACATAAGTGACTTATCCACAGACAACATCGTAACACTAAACACCGTGTCAGGACAAACATCAGGTATCTACGTTAGCTCAGACAACAACATCGTTGACCACAACACAATCACAGATAGCGCCTACGGCATCTACTTCTTCGACTGCACAACAGGAACAATCAACTACAACACTCTCACAAACAATTCATACGGCATCCGAATATACATGCTAACATTAACAACCACAAGCCACACCATCACCAACAACAAAGCCATATTCAATGACTGGGCAATCGAACTGACAAGATCAATAGACAACACTTTCACAGGAAACTGGCTTCAGAACAACACCTACGGAATCTACCTCTCAAGTTCCCCCTTTAACACCCTCTATCATAACAACTTCATCCAAAACATAATGCAAGTATACACCAACGCGGATAACTATTGGAACATGAGCGGCGAAGGCAACTACTGGAGCGACTATCAAGGCGAAGATTCAGACGGCAACGGCATCGGAGACACATCATATCCAATAATACCCTGCTACGACTACCACCCCCTCATGGACACATGGAGCGAACACGACATCTCAATAGAAAACGTCACCATCTCCACCAATGAAACCTACTTCGGCTTAACCGTAAACATCACAGTCACCGTGAAAAACAAAGGAAAAATAACAGGCTCAGAAACCTTCACTCTAACAATCAAATACAACTCCACCATCATAGAAACAAAACAAATCGAAAATCTAGCCGCAGGAGAAACCCAAACCATAATATTCGGCTGGAACACAACGGAAATTGCAATTGGAAACTATACCATAAAAGCAGAAGCAAGCATAGTACCCGACGAACACAACACCGACAACAATTTCTTCATTGACGGTACAATAAAAATCAAAATTCTAGGCGACGTAAACGGAGACGGCGCCGTTGACAAATACGATTTTAGCGACTTTGCCGCGGCTTACGGCAGCAGTGTTGGAAACCCAAACTACAATGTTCAATGCGACTTTGACGCAGATGGCGACGTAGACAAGTATGACTTCGGCACTTTCGCTGGGAACTACGGTGCAAGTGCATAAACCTAAACGCTTTTATCATCTATCACTCTTTTATCCCCTTAATAATTGTTGAGGCGGATTAAAAATTCTTATAATTCCGATTGAATGTTACTTGTAAAATTACATGGAGAATAATCTTTGACAAAGAAAGCCTTAATGTTGATACTTGCTTTCACACTATTTTCTAGCGTTTTGGTAATCTTTCCTTTTTCCTTTGAACACTCTTGCAAAGGACAGACCAACCCTCTTCAACAGAACAATTTTGGGGTGCGTAATCTTAACACAAGTAAAACTTATTCAACAATACAAGAGGCAATAAATGCTCCAGAAACGCTAGATGGACACAAAATCTTTGTTGCTTCCGGAATTTATTATGAACATGTAACCATAAACAAAGCATTATCTCTCATTGGGGAAGACCGAAGTACCACAATCATTGATGGAAACGGAATGGGCAAAGTAGTTTATGTAACTGCTAACAATGTGGAAGTTAGGAATTTCACCATACGGAACGGAGCCTTTGGACTATGGCTCGACAATTCTTATAACTCGAAAATTATCAGCAACAACTTCCAAAATGGCTTATATGGCATTCGCTTATACCACTCCCGAAACTCGGAAATTATTGGAAACAATATATGCGGCTATACGTGGTTTGGAATTGAAATTAAAGAATCAAGCAACACCACTCTACGCGATAATAGTATGATTGAGAATGAGTACAACTTCGGAGTCAACGGCAACTCACTGTTTGACTTCATCAATAATATTGATGTTTCAAACACAATTAACGGTAAACCCGTCTATTATCTAATTAATCAACACGATATCACAATAGATGGCTCCACCTTCCAAGAAATAGGATACCTTGGCTTAGTGAACTCCACCAACATTAAAGTGAAAAATCTGAACGTGCAAAACAACATACAAGGAATCCTCTTCGCCTTTACAACGAATTCCAGCATAAACGATGTAAACGCAAAAAACAACTGGAACGGCATCTTCATTGTGCATTCTTCAAATATATCTGTTAACAAAAATAATGCAAACTACAACTTCGACTACGGCATCAAATTCTTCAATTCTTCCCATTCCATAGCTAACGAAAACAACGTTAACAATAATGGTTGGGCTGGTATTGGACTCTTCAAAAGTCATAACTTAACAGTTGATGGAAATGAGGCGAATTTCAACACCTATAACCTACATCTTGTCTATACAAACAACTCCGTTATTGTCGGAAACAATGCCCTAGCCATAAAGCCAGACGGCTATAGCATAGCAGTTTACTATTCTCACAACAATCTAATATATCACAACAAGTTCACCAATGCCCTTCTCTATGTTGAAACTAGGAATGGAACACCATTCACTCCAAGAAACAGCTGGGATAACGGGTTAGAAGGCAACTATTGGAGCGACTACACAGATGGAGACGCAGATGGCGACGGTATAGGTGACACTCCCTACGTAATTGGAGAAAACAACATTGATAATTATCCTTTGATGATGCGTGCGTCTGTGAATATTGTAGCAATAGCTTCTGCCCTAATTCTGTTTGTATCAGTTTTTTTGTTTTTAGAAAAGAAAATGAAGTAAAGGTGAATTCTCATTTGTCACGGAAAAAAGCTTTTAATGAAGACACGAATTGCTAAAACGTCACCTCACATAAAGGAGTAGCCGCGTAATAGCTGCGCACCGCGTATAACTAAAGCATCAATCAAAAACCAACAGTCTTCTAGAAATAAATAATTTAAGTTCAATTAATC
>QMYO01000163.1 GCA_003662715.1 Candidatus Bathyarchaeota archaeon
CTCTAGACGAAAGGCTTTGGGCATCTTTAAAGTTTGGAGGGTATCTGGCAAAGCAAATCTTGCCTTGGTTCCTTGTAGGCCTCGTTTCTGTTAGCTACGTCGAAGCATACCTGCCAGAAGACATAGTCCGCACCTACTTAACTGGCATCGGAGGAGTATTACTCGCTTCGGTTATAGGCGGACCCATATACACACCTACCCTTGTCGAGATCGTTCTCGGTAAAGGATTCTGGGACATGGGCATGTCAAAGGGAGCACTGCTAACCTGGCTTATGGGGCAACCAATCGATGTTGCCAATGGACTAGCGGTCTCAAGGATAACACGTTGGAAAGTGGTCATAACATATTTTTTCATAGGCTGGGCAGGTAGCGTGATCTTTGGGTTAGCCTATGGAATATTAAGCGGAAGTTTATAGAAATGGAGAATAAGCAACATGAACTTGAAAAATGTAGAAGTTTCGGCGTATACATACTCTAGATGGACACGATGTGTCTGCGGCTATGGATAAAAGATCTAACAAGAACTGAGGATGTTCTAGATGCGAAGACAGAACCTTACACGTCAAGGGCTTGGCATAGGGCATTATAGAAGGCATGACTGGGAGGGAGGCCCTTTATAAAAATCGTTCGGAACCGCAACAAACTCGGAGTGGTTTAGGCAAATGACAGACCGTTGTGTTGTATGGTACCCGACGATTTTTCCTGATCGTTGCGATGGATGCGAGAAACTTGAAGCACCACGTTGTGTACAGTTCTGTCCAAACGAAGTTTTTGAAATAAGGGATGGAAAAGCTGTAGTCGCTCATCCTTATAAATGCGTTTACAGATGCACTGCATGTGAACCACTTTGCCCCCGGAAAGCTATAAGTTTTCCAAAAAGAGGAACAGCTTTCGCAAAGGTTAAACCGAAGGATAAAGGGTTACTTCGTAAGGTTGTTTGTGTAAAATGTGGAAAGGCTTTCTGGACGAACAGGGAGATTGATATATGTATAGACTGTGAAAGCAAGCAAAACCGGCGTGGGATATGATTGAGTGGCAGAGTAGAGCGTGTTCGTTCATGGATTAGTTTCAAAGAATTATTAACGAAGTTGCAGCCAGAAGAAATTTATTATGCACAAGGAAATGCGCCTCTATCAAGACCTCCAGTAGAACTGAGACTTACTTTTGTCGCCGGAGATGTACAATATATATTTATTGATACCGGTCAAGGTGATAGGCTTAGACGTACCGGAATCCCTGTTAATGTAGACAAATACGGAAATTTCTATATTAAAGAGGAAGAAGTTAAGAAGTTTATCTACAACCAATTAGAAAGAACAGACATCAAAATACGATCCTTTGAACTCATGGGAGGCTACTAAAACTATGGAACACAGTTTTCTAGAAGTTCATCTTAACTTGCGCCCGCCTATGTGCGCGCAAAAGACTAGTGCATGTGTATGCTCACAAGAATCTCTGCTAAGTTCAAGGACTACATTAAATAACACAGTGTCGACACAAAAAAGGGGGTTTTGCGGGGGACATCTCCACTCAACTTCATAATAAACTTTACTTATACATTTTCCACATTACCACATAATTTTAGTCTATTTTCGCTTTGAAGAGCAGCATATTCTCAGTGTTGCGCAGTTACTAGCTTTTTCTCCTTTTGTTCAACAATAAAAATTCCCTTTTGTCTGACAAAACTACTAGAAAAAAGAAGGGAATCACGGGAGATTTCTCAACGCTAGATTTAGTCTATAGCTGAACCGACACTAAAAGAGACAAACTTAAAGTGCGCAACTTAAATATTAGACTTGTTGAATAGCATAGCCAGAGGAATTAAAAACCATGGGGTCAAAGTCACCGAAAGGCGAATTCGCAGCGAGAAAACTACTGGCAAAAAGGAAAAAACTTAGATGGCACGATATTTATTATAAGCGCCGAACGTTGAGATTGGATGTGAAGTCTGACCCGCTAATGGGTGCACCCATGGCTCGCGGAATCGTTCTGGAAAAAGTTGGAGTGGAAAGCAAGCAGCCCAACAGTGCAATTCGAAAATGCGTGAGAACCCAACTCATCAAAAATGGCAAACTCATCACGGCTTTTCTTCCTGGCGACGGCGCCCTTAACGTTGTGGATGAACATGATGAAGTAATCGTGGAAGGAATCGGAGGCTCTCGTGGAAGGAGCATGGGCGACATCCCAGGCGTTCGCTGGAAGGTAATCACCGTGAACGGAGTTTCCCTTAAAGAATTAGTGTACGGCAGAAAAGAAAAACCGATGCGCTAAACGCTAATATTTTTTTTCAATTACGATTCCCAAAAGATTTTCTTACCTTCAACGAGGAACCTATGAGTTGATGTAACATAAGCCACACGTGCACTGCTGGCAATTTTGCTTAAATCTAAGACTATTATTCAGATTTTGAATTCAGAAGCCTCAAATATTTTGAGAATTTATAGCGTTAAACGAAGGGTTCCAGATGCCTAATTGGTCGATTGTAAATTCTCTACGGCAAAAGTTGAAACGTTCTGGTCCATTTGAAGGTTTAGGAGCCAATTTCGGTTTTGACCTTAGGGAAGGTTAAGAAATTGTCTTAGTATATACCCCTGCAATGGACAAAATGAAGTTTTTCTCAGCATTCATACGTACGGGTCTTGAGAATGGCGACGCAGTATTTTATACTTATCCAGACGAGGAAAGTGAAACTGTTAGAGCTAAACTTAGGGAATATGGAATTAATGTGGAAAAATATGAAAAAAATGGCGCTTTGAGCCTAGAAACCCTAACTGAATGTTTCATGTCAAATGGCAAATTTGACTTCATAAAGAGCGTACATGACAGCCTCAACTGGTGGACATGGGCGAAGAGAAAAGGATACAAACATGCAAGAGGCATTGAAGACCTTGGAGACCTTTCTTTTTTCGGCGAGCAATGGTCAAGGTACGTCGTAGAGTATTGGCAAAATCCTGAGTGGGATGACCTCGAGGCCTCGGAATGGGTAAGGTCTGAAGAATCGCTAGGAGTAGTCTACGACCCTTTCCTCAAGGAAATCACTGCGATTAATGTAGAACACATGTCAGAGGCACAAATTGCTGAACTCTTCAGAACCTTAACCGGAAAAGGCGTTACTCCCGGATACGCGTGGATTAACCTCATTGAAAACATGGAGTTATTCTCGAGGGCAATAGGTTTTACTCATAGACAGTTGGTTGGCCGTAAGATTCTGCTGGAATTTAATCCAACCTCTGACTACGAGAAGATTGTTGACCGTTTGGCGAAGGAGGCCATGGCTAATGTTGAGCCCATATTCATTTTCACTTATAATACAAGCCCGATTCATCAGTATTTGGCTGAGCAGCCAATAATCAGGTTTTTCCTAACCTCCCTTTCAACGTCCATTCCGAAATCAACCTCTAAAAACACGGTGCTCCTACCTGCTAAGAACACACCTTTAATTTTGGATGCTATTAGCAGGATACTGGAAACTTATGAGAGCACCAACGTCTGTTTTGTCTTCGACATTCTATCCGAACTTTTGATGACAACAACACTAGAGAGCACTTTCACCTTTATGCATCATGCATTGGATATGTTGTCATCAGAAAAAACAACCAGTCTCTTTCTACTTAACGCAAGTGCTCATGATGATAAAGTGGTTTCTCGTCTAAGGAGCTTTTTCAGCGACCAACTAATCTATGATAGTAATGGTTTGAAGGTTGTGAAAATTTCTTAATGGCATCTTCCTGATTACTTCCAGCAAAATAATTCCTAAAAATCTTTTCAAGCATTTCTGCACTCATCACATTCTCATAATTCTACTTCTTTATATAAATGAAGAAGAGCTTGCTGAGGAATTCAATGGATATGTTTATTATGCCCTACATAGCGCTAAACATTAGGATGCAGGAACTGTTATGTTTTCAACAATAATTTTAAATAGGGGCGGACTAACCCAAAAGGCTGTTAGGTGGCGCGTTTGAGCAAGAAACCAGAGACCAAACTATTCGGAAAATGGAGTTTCGAAGGAATCGAAGTGGAAAACCCTGGACTGAAACGATACATCTCCCTTAAGCCAATTCATATTCCTCACAGCATGGGACGCCATGAACACGGAAGATTCCACAAAGCCAACGTCAACATCGTAGAGAGACTTGTGAATAATCTGATGCGACCAGGAAGCAGCGCAGGAAAGAAAGCGAGAGCCATAAACCTCGTTCGAAACGCCTTTGAAATTATTCACCTCCGAACAGGACAAAACCCCATACAAGTGCTCGTAAAAGCGATTGAAAACTCAGCGCCATGTGAAGACACCACCAGAATCAGCTACGGAGGCGTTGTGTACCATCTAGCCGTAGACATCTCACCTTTAAGACGCGTAGACCTAGCACTACGTTTCCTCTCTGAAGGAGCAAGAAAAGCAGCGTTCGGCAACCCCCGCTCCCTAGAAGAATGCCTAGCAGAAGAATTAATTTTAGCAGCAAACCATGACACGAAATGCAAAGCCATACAGAAGCGCCATGAAATGGAAAGAGTGGCACGGGCATCCCGTTAAAACATCTCATAAAAAAGATTTGTTCGCCCTAGGGCAGAAATAGGTTTCCTATAAGCTTTTTAGAAAATAATTCAGTAATAACGTAACTGCCAAGAAGGGATGAATCTAGATGATTGTGGCGCTGTTTGAAGATGAAAAATACACAAATTTCTTGCCGCTCACCTATACAAGACCTGTTTTTGAATGTAGAAGTGGAATATTCACTTTTCTTGAACGCGCTCAGAAAATGTATTCCAAATACCACTTCCTTTTGTTTACAAGAGACTATCTGGTGCCTACTTTAAAAAAGCGGGTTTCATGTCCCATCAACAAACCTAACTCCATTGATGATGATGTTCTGTTGATTAATGGAACTTTAATCATAGACGAAGAAACGAAAAGGTTGATATCGAAAAAACTCGGTAAAAACGTTTTGATTACCCAGCAAGAAAGAATTGCTCTTGCACATATCAATGAAGAAACTGCCAAGAAGCACGGAGAAGAATTCTGTAAGCCCTTTAGCCATCGCATATTAACCAAACTTGTCAAGAAATGCAAAACTCTA
>QMYO01000164.1 GCA_003662715.1 Candidatus Bathyarchaeota archaeon
ACCTTAACGGATACCACCCACGAGACATCGAATTCGTATCCGCCTTCGACATCGAAACAAGAAAAGTTGGAAGAGACCTCTCCAAAGCCATTTTCTCCCCACCCAACAACACCCTAAAATTCACAAAAGTCCCAAAAATAGACGTCCCAGTTTTGAAAGGACCAGTTCTAGACGGCGTCGGCAACCACATAAAAGACATAGTTAAAATCAGCAAGTCTCCAGAAGTAGATGTTGCTCAGAAACTTAGAGAAAGCGGCGCAGAAATAGTCATAAACCTGCTTCCCAGCGGAGCCGTAAAGGCTTCCCAACGATATGCAGAAGAGACACTTAAAGCCAAATGCGCCTTCGTTAACGCTACACCTGTCTTCATAGCCAGCGACGCAACATGGAGCAGCCGCTTTGAAAAAGCTGGATTACCCATTGTTGGCGACGATTTGGTGGATCAGGTGGGCGCCACAATTCTTCATAAAGTTCTCTTAAAAACGTTAGCTGATCGAGGCGTTAGAATCTCAGAAACATATCAACTTGACGTAGGCGGAGGAACAGAGTCTCTCAACACCCTTGAAAGAGCAAGGGATACGAAGAGAATCGTGAAAACTAGGTCGGTGGAGAGGGCTTTACCCTACAAGGCTTCAGTTGTAGCTGGCTCCACCGACTATGTGGATTTCTTGGAGAATCGGCGAGACAGCTACTTCTGGATTAAGGGACTATATTTCGGAAGAACCCCGATGCAACTTGACATCAGACTTAACACGGTAGACGCTCCAAACGCTGGCTCTGTCATGCTTGATGTCATACGAGGAGTTAAGATAGCCCTTGATCGGGGAATAGCTGGTCCCCTTTTAGGCGTTTCAGCGTATGCCTTCAAACATCCACCTCAGGCGGTGTCGCTGGAGGAGGCTGAGCAAATGTTTGAAAACTTCATCAAAGAAGAAAAGAAACAATAACACATAATACATGTTAAAGCGCTTTTTCAGCTATTCTCAACTGAACCTCTTTTTCCAACTTTTCTATCAGATTAAACTTTTTCCTCATCTCTTCCTTTATCTTGTCAATAGTTTCCACGGGCGTAGGATCAATGTTGCGCAGAACAGCTAAGTACACACTTACAAAATCTCCAACATGTAAAACCGAGAACATCCTCGCCAGTTTACTTTCTCCCCTCGCGTAGAGTTCTAACACCTTCTTAGCCTTGTTCAGCGCCAAAGATTTGGTTGCTTCAATTCTGCTCTTAATCTCTGGAGGCTCATCGCGGTCTCGTATAAGCAAAACAGAGAAGCATTTAGTCAGCGCTTCAGAGGCTTCCCACCCAACAACTTCATTATGATTGAGTTCAGGAAACACTTCGTGCTTACAGGGAACCTTACTATTTTCGTTGAACTGCGTCTTTAATCGATGAGCTACAGCTGCGTATTCTCGGAATCCATAAACCACAGGTATGGTTTCGTCTAGTTCTAAAGCCAACTTCTTTGATAGATTATTCTTCACTGGAGTTTCAGGCGAGTTTTCCCGACTCAATTTTTCGATAACCTTAACAGCCTCTTGAATTTCTTTCTTCCTACCCTGAAGAATGCCCAATTTTTCCATAAGAATAGGAAGCGGAACGAAAAGATAGGGAAGCGTAGCGCGTGGAGGCAACCCACTTGGTATAGTTAAATGGGGCACATGCAATTTCTCGGAAAAAGAGAGCAGATGCCCCCCAGACGTTATGGTTATGACCATACATCCTCGTTTAACAGCATCCACGAACGCGCTGAGCGTTTCCTCAGTGTTCCCTGAGCAACTTATCGCGAAAACCAACGTTTCCTCATTTACATAAGCGGGTAAGACATAGTCTCTACAGACCTCTATAGGGATTGGAAGCTCATTCAACAACCAGCCTCGAAGTAATTCTCCGCCTATCGCAGACCCCCCCATACCCACAACTAAGATGCGTTGAGGCTTTCCATAGCTAACTGACACTTGCTTAGCCAGTCTTACAGCGTCTTCACAATATTCATGGGTTTTAACACAATGTCCCAACATGTTGCTCTTGTCAATGCTCCTAATTTTTTCCAGCCTATCTAAAACATCAGCCTTATTCTTTTCCATGCGGCTTTTCCCTTCTTTCAATAAACTTTAGAAATGAGGTTTGTTGTAAAAGCTTTTGAGGTTAACGCTAGTGAACGCTAAAAAGCAAAAGTCTATTCCATCGAAGCGACGCTATGAACTCTCTATAGCAATACCCGCATCCCTAGTCTCAGACGTTCCACATCTCCGAGAAAAAACCTTTAGAGTCGGATTGATAGGAAGAGCAGCCGCCATCTTTCGCATAGATGAAATCATCGTGTTTCCTGACCTTCCCAATGTTAATCAGAGCCGAGACACAGAATTGATCACCACAATCCTCTCTTACATGGAGACCCCTCAATACCTACGCAAAAAATTGTTCAAGATTAAGCCAGAACTGCGATATGCGGGTGTGCTGCCTCCGCTGCGCACTCCTCATCATCCCCTTTCAGATCGAACAGAAAACCTGACAATTGGTGAATATCGAGAAGGCGTAGTAACCTCCTCTGTTAACGAAGGGTCACTCGTAGACATAGGAGTAGAGCATCCAGCGCTGATTCCCAACAAACACCTTTCAGTCAACAGCCGAGTAACCGTGAGAATCACTGAGTTAGGGAAACATCCTAAAGCTACGTTAGTGAACCGTAAAGAAATCAAAACCTACTGGGGCTATCGCGTGACTGCCATAAAATTCTCGTTTGGACAATTGCTAAAAAATCGAGTCTTCGACTTGGTGGTTGCCACATCTCGACTCGGCACTCCTCTAAGAGAGGTTAAGGAGGAATTAGTGAGACGATGGAAAAGCTCCCGCAGAACATTAGTAGCGTTCGGTGCACCGACTCAAGGATTATATGAAATCGTAGCGCGTGAACACCTTAACCTAGACGAAAACGTGCATTTCACAATCAACACTGTTCCGAGTCAGGGAACCGAAACTGTTAGAACCGAAGAAGCAATATACGCCTCTTTAGCAACTTTGAATCTGTTGGATGATGAATGACATATGATATTTGATGTGTTGCTTCCCACCGTTCTCTTTTTAGTCACCTCAGCTACACTTTACATCTACTCTAAATATGAAACGCGTATTGAATCTATTTTCGAAGAAAGGAAACTTGATTATCGCTACGCGGTTGTCATGGTTGTTGCCACAGGCATTATGGCATCTGTTATGTTGCTAATTTCTGGCAACGCTATAATGATTTTTTTCCTGTCCGCTTACTCCCTACTTCTATTTTTATTCACGTATTTGGTTGCGCCAAAATGGTACTTAGCGTTTATTCCTCCAGCTCTCTTCATAATCCTCTATTTTTCCTCTTATTGGGCGTATTTTTTTAATGTCTTCGGAATAGTTTTCGCCATCTTGATTTCAGTTTTATTAGGCAGTTTGTTCGAATGGAAAACAACCGCTGTCTTCGTTGTTCTGATAACTATCATGGATGTTATTCAGGTTCTAATCACTGGGCAAATGGTGGAGTCAGGCAGGACATTAGTGGAGCTGGGGTTGCCTGTAATGATTATACTACCAACCTTCCCATATATAGGGGGAATATCGGCTCTTGGGTTAGGCGATGTCTTTCTATCTGGACTCCTCAGCATTCAAACCGCACAAAAATATGGAAGAAAACTGGGATTCGCATCCGCCATAATAATAGCCATTGTCTTCTTGATATCCCAAACTGTCCTGCTAAACTCTAATGTTCAAGCTTTCCCAGCCACAGTTTTCATCATAACTGGCTGGCTGATTATGCTAGTAGCACGACACCTTTACCAATCAAACAAACTAAAGCATGACCGAGATGACTAGTGTGAATTTAGTAACATTTATAACTCAACTCTCTCATTGAAACAAAGGCGATGCTAAATACAGAAGAAAGAAGGTTCCACTGAATGGGTCACAGGAAAAAGCACGCTCCAAAAAGAGGTTCATTAGCCTATTTACCTAGAGGACGTGCCGCACGTGAGATTGGCAAGATTCGTTTTTGGCCCAGTGTAAAACAAGGCCCAACTCTACTGGGATTTGCAGGCTACAAGGCAGGCATGACCCATGTTTTTATGATAGAGGACAAAGAGGGCTCCCCAAACTTCGGCAAAGAAACCGCTCGCCCAGCCACCATTTTAGATGCTCCACCCATCCTAGTATGCGCCATTCGGGCATATACAAAAAACCCATATGGCTTACAGACCTTTACGGAAGCATGGATGAAAAAACCCCCAAAAGACCTTAACCGCACCCTTACGCCTCCCAAAAACCCCGACCCCAATCAAAGCCTGAAAAAAATGGAGGAAAACCTTAACAGAATCACAGAGTTTCGACTCCTCACCACCACTCAACCTAGACTAGCCGCGGTTCCCAAAAAAAAGATGGATATGATGGAAATTAAAATTGATGGAGGCTCAATAGAGGAACAGTTCGAATACGCAAAAAAGCTATTGGGAAAAACAATTTCAGTCACTGAAGTTTTCAAGGAAGGACAGTTCATAGATGTTATTTCCATAACCAAAGGAAAAGGCTTCCAAGGTCCAGTGAAGCGCTGGGGCATTAAAATTCTGCCTCGTAAGTCTCGAAAAACCAAGCGAGGCGTTGCCGCCATCGGCCCGTGGAAACCCGCTCGTGTTCTTTACACAGTTCCCCGAGCAGGTCAAATGGGCTATCACCAAAGAACTGAGTACAACAAGCGCATACTAAAGATTGGCAACGACGGAAGCGAAGTTAATCCAAAAGGAGGATTCTTGCGATACGGTCTTGTTAAAGGAACCTACGTTCTGTTAGATGGAAGCATACCTGGCCCAGCTAAACGTCTAGTGCGACTGCGATATCCAGCTCGTCCGCCTAGAGATGTTCCTGAAACCCCGCCGAAAATCACTCAAATCTCACTTGAGTCGCCACAAAGGTAAATGGATGGGATGGAAAAAATGGGCAAGATTTCAGCTAAAATATTTGATCTCGACGGAAAAGCTACAGGCAAACTTCGCCTACCCGCCGTATTCAAAACTCCTATTAGACCAGATGTTATAAAACGAGCAGTAA
>QMYO01000165.1 GCA_003662715.1 Candidatus Bathyarchaeota archaeon
CAATTATCATCGCGGTGACACCCTTTTTCAGCTCCTTTGCCCTTGTTTTTAGTCTTTCCAACATAGCCCTTGAAAAATCCAGTGAATAGACTCTGAACCAATCTGCCAATAGTATTGAGAGCGTACCCGCACCACAGCCAACATCTAATATAGTATTACAATTACCGTCTTCGTCTAAAAAATGATTCTTCACCAACTCTGCATAAATCTCGTCCTTTACCCACAATTGCCTGCTTTTGCTCTTTATGTCATAATTATCAATGACAGAATCCCAGGGATTGTAATAGGCATCCGTATAAAAATCTAAGGGACAATGTTCTTTTTTCATGCCTTCTCTCCCGACAAAATGAACATCGGTTCGTTAAATCCTGTGATGGCTTGTATGAACATAGATTTCTTCGTTGAGATTCGGTCTTTAAAGGAGTAATCCACCTCTGTTATTATAACGCCAGAATTCTCAAGCCATTGTTTTATCTTTTCGCAGGATGTGCTTATTTGGTGATATTTTCGCATCTCTTTGAAGTGCTTCTTTGGATTCCTCCCGGTAGCGAGCTTGTAATAAGAATCGTAAATTCTATAGAACGGCTTTCCGATGACCTTTTGTCGCAACGTTGGTTTTTCATTCTTGCTCCAGTCCCCTTCTATGATAACAACCTTTTTCTTAGACACCCGTACAATCTCTTCTATCGCATCCTCGGGATTGGATAGTGGCCAGATTGCAAATCGGCATATTACAGCATCAAAACTTTCGTCTTTGAATGGAACGTTATGTGCATCCGCATTAATCATTTCTATCTCTGTTCCTAATTCATTTTTCCTTGTCTTCAATAGCGTTAGCATATCCCAAGAAAAATCCAGGCTGTATAAATCGAATTTTCTTGACAGCGGAATGGACAGTGCTCCCGCACCACAACCAATATCCAGAACATTCTGACAATCGCTAATCCTTTGGGCTATCTCATCTGCCCACGCATCTGGACTGCTCCAGAACCATTTTCTGTGATTATTCAAATCATACTCGGGCACGAGTTTATCCCAGTACTCCCTCATCAGTTTTATACTTGTCATGTGCTTCCCTCTGCTGTCTTTTCATGTTTCAAACGAGTGCGTTCTCGTATTTTTTGTGCAAGTTCTGCCAGCTTTTCATCTGTCAGTGGTCTGGGCGAAACGCATTCTGTATTATTAATGACTTTTTTGGCTAACTTTCGGAAAGCATCCGCAGTGGCAGATTCCGGTTCTCTCTCAATAACAGTTTGCGCATAAATCTCCGACTCCGTAATCGAATGGGAACTTTTTATGTTCCCTATAATTCGTGACCCAATCCCTTCGGCAAATTCCTCCACCAGGCTTATATCATCCAGTAAACCACGCACGTTATAAATGAGACCGCCAAGCGGCGTTCCGCTCCTGTCCGCATACCGGTAAATCCCTTTACAGATATTATTGGCAGCGAATACCGCCAAATAATCGGACGAAGTAACAATAATCGCCTGGTCTGCGAAGCCTTTTCTGAGGTTCATTCCAAAACCACCACAAACAATGTCCCCTAGGATGTCATAAAAGATAATGTCGGGTTCGAGCTTATCCACAACAATCCGGTGTATCAGGTCTATTGCCAAAGAAACCCCTCGCCCTGCACAGCCCACACCTGGCTCTGGACCGCCTACTTCTATACATGCAACTCCCTTAAACCCTTCATGCACAATGTCTTCCGCTTTGATTTCTTTTCCATAAACGAACTCACTAAGTTCAAGAGGGGCAGAAGTCTTCTCTAAGAGGATTTTTGTTACTGTTGGCATAACCACATCGCCACGCAGATTTCGCGTGCAATCCGATTTGGGGTCGCATCCCACAACCAAAACTCTTTTGCCTTCCTCTGCCAGTGCCGCTGCGACATTGGAAACCACCGTGGACTTCCCTATTCCACCTTTACCATAAAATGCGATTTCTCTATATTTTCTTCCCATTTTTTTAGTCTCCTTTCCCTTACTTTTACCTGTTTAGGTCCATCCCCGTATTCAATACCAATTCGGTTAGATTGCCTACCCCCCTAAAACCTGCGATTGGATAATCCGAGATGAACACCTGGTCAATAGTAGGATAGAACAGCTTTGTCAGGGGAACGTTATTTTCTTTGCAGAATACGGCTTCTAAAGATGAGCCAATCATCAGTTCAATATTCATGGGTCCAGCAACTTCATTCAGGTGTAATCGGTCCTCCACTTTTAAAAAATGCTCAAAATAATCACCATTCCGTCGTCTCCTGGCTGTTTCGGCATTCGCGGAAGTGACACCAAGCAGCTTAACATCAAGGCATAATTCATCGTTCAAGAATCTGGCAAGGTCAAATGCTCTACCGCTTTCTCCTACAATTGCCGTTTTTAGATTATAAATCCCCTCTAAAAATCCATAAACGCGCTCCAACTTTTCTTTTAGCCGTTCTCGCTCGGTTTCAATGCTGCGATGGTCGAGTTCTATTCCCAGCGCGCTGGCAATTGACTCAAAGAATTCCACCGAGCCTCTTAACCCAAAAGGATAAGAAACGACTTTATAAGGGATGTCAAACATTTCTTCCATTTTTTTTGCTAATCCAATTCCCTCACCGCCTAAAACAACGTTCAATTCGGCATCAGGTGCTTTTTTCAGTGATTCAAATGTGTCACAAGTAAAAATGGCATTAACCACTATCCTCTGGTCCTTTAACATCCGTTTCAGCTCCATCAGGTCGCTTAATGCATAAGGATTATCTGATTTTAACCCAATTAAATTAATGCTACGTTGATTTCGATGTCCATCCACCTCCATATAATCACATAAACTCGACAATGCCATATCATACCCCAGAGATGCGTTTTTACTATGACCGGGGCACGGTAAGGAGATAATAGGGACTGGTATTTTCTCCGTTAATTTTAAAATCACTCCCTCCACATCATCCCCCATCATCAGAGGTACAGAAGTACTTAAAATAGCGATGAGCGATGGTTTAAATTGCTCGTAAGTTGCGGAAAGAGAAAGGCTGAGCTTGTGGTGACCTCCGGTAGATATGTCACGTAGTCTTAAGCCGCCACCGGTTAGCCTGATTTTGTTGTGACCTGCAGTCATCACGCGATATAAAAAATTGTCCGCATGGCAGCAGCTTCTACCATGAACAATCATCATGGCGTCTTCAATGCCGCCAAAAGCCCTTATAGCGCCGTTAAGTCTGGTATCTATTGGCGGTTCGATGGCATAGTGGGAACTATTTTCAGCCATAGAGACAACCTCCATCTCCTCCTTCCGCGATTGTACGCCATATGACACCTAACTTTTTCCAATGTGGTATTAAATTAGGCTCTTGAACATCCTTTCCAATCATATTAACGAGTGGATATTTCTTTATCGGTGTATTCAACGCTTCGATAACCGACTCAGCAAGAATCATGGTGGAATCAAACCCAATACTCATGGACTGCATGAAAAAATTCACACCGTTAAATCCGCGGATACCTGCCTCATTGTAACGTGCGATGCCTCCATTACAAACAATAAGCTGAACTCCACGGTCTTTAAACACTTCGAGCTCCTGCTCAGGAGTAAGGTCCCTTAAAACTTTAGGCTCGCAGCCATATCTACGGGTTGCCTCAATGTCCATCTCAATGAGTTGATTATAAGCGTTATCGCTCATCCCATGACTTCTCATAAAAAAAGAACGGTAACTGATCGCTTCAAGCCTCATCCTGAACTCGGTTACCAGGGTAATGGCAGGACCAAAAGAAAATCCGTCGAGAACGGCAATTCTAATACCTCTGAGCTTCTCTCTCAAGTCCCCACAAGTTTCCATTGCTTCCTCTTTCTTCTTTTCTATTACACGCTCAGCCGATTCTTTTATCCCAAGACGTTCGGCTATTTCAAGAAGTATTCTTGCGGCGCCTTCTATTCCGAACGGATTGCCTGAATCGGGGTCCGACCCAAATGAAGAAGCTGCTAAATAATCAACCCCAAGCTGATCCTTCATCTTTTCTATCCAGGGTGAAGGGAAGTCAACGATATTCAGCTCTGCTTTCGGTAATTCATACAAATCTGTTAGGTGCGTATTGTAAAAGCCGATTTTGTTTACCTTGACGCCCATCTCGTTTAGAATTGGAATCAGATCCATGAATTGGGTCTTGTTTACGTCTATCGGGAAATTAAGTAGATTAACGGACTTTTTCGTTTTCGGGAATGGAGCTTTTGGCAGCAGCAATTGCTCCACGACAGAACACATCACATCGTGATAGCCGATTGGTCGCCCGGGGATAGATTCGCCCGTCGAATAAATCACTTCACAGCCAACTTCCTTCTTTGCCTTTTCCACTATGCCACCGAAATCATCACCCATCATGTCACTGGGGCAGGTCGGGATAACCACGATAAGCGCAGGATGTAGCCGATGATACAAATCAATGATGCTTCTGTACAGTTTGTTCTCACCGCCAAGAACAACGTCAATTTCAGATAGATTGGTGCATGGTACTAAGCGAACAGGATTGGAAACGTTAAAGGAATTCATCTGGCGAAGGTTAGCACAACCTGGAGGTCCGTGGATCAAAGGAACCGCGTCTTTGATGCCATTGACTGCCATCAAGGCACCTGCATTCTTCGCGGGCATTGATGCGATAGCATGAACGAGCATCGCTACCGGCTGGTAAATTCTTGCACGAACCTGTCTGCGCATGTTCAATCTTCTTTTATTCTCCTTTGTATTCATTGTCTTATTAACCCACGCTGATATCAGAAACGAAATCTTGAATCGCTATGTTAAATTCCACAGGATTCTCAAGATTTGATAGATGAAATGCACCAGGGATCTTTACAACAGCAGAATGTTTAATGAGTTCGTGCTTTTTTTCCGCTTGTGGAAAGCCCATTTTTTCTTGTTCCCCAACAATAATGTATTAATATCAACGGTGGACCACTTCCATGAATTTCATAGTAAGTTCCATTAGTTACTATTGCATTTTTTTTCCATCTTCATTCTTTTCTCCACTATATCATAGCCCTCCTATATTTATGCTTCAAGCAGAGTGTTCCATCGTCCTCTACCAACATCC
>QMYO01000166.1 GCA_003662715.1 Candidatus Bathyarchaeota archaeon
GATAAGTTAAAATAAAGGCGCACGCACTCTAGGATCCCCTAAGTCATCATGGCACTTTCCCTGTTTCTATGTCTATTTCAAATTCTTCAAAGGGGATCGACGGATTGTTCTTGTCTTCTTCAAACTCGACAGCTGCTCCAACAAAGCGCAGACAATTTCCGCCTTTTTTACAATTATCGCATCGGATTGGTGTAAGACTTGAAGTTGATGTCGTTATTTTATCGCAGCTTCGACAAAGCCATTTACATGTAGCTTTCCAATACCAAACTGGAATCCCTGATTTTTGGAAGCGATAAGCGTGACTTTCATATTCTTTTGGAATTATTACTATCGTAGGATAATGTCTTTGTCTTTTGATTTTCCTTAATATTTCTCCCACGTCAAACTTGCGGTCATTTTCAACTTCAATCACAACTTTACGTTGTTTGGATTCTCTTTGTATAGTTAACAAAATGTCGGCTGTCCTGTTTCTGCCTACATCCACTTCTGTATCATAATCAATTATTTTTAAACGAATAAGTCCCTTTATAGGAGCATCTTTTCCGATATCACGGTAATTGTCAGGCCGGATAAGTGCTTTTATTATTTCATCATCTATATTAGCCAAATCTCTTCACCGATCTATTAACGAGGCCAAGACAAAGCTCCGTGTTTGAGTGTCCTTTTTTGTTGGTCTTCCCGATGCATCAATATACGCAAGATACATAAAAGTAGAATCATAAAAGTTCAATAAATACACTTCGCAAGTAGGCACACACTTTTAAATAGTTGAGCACCAGAGACATTCTTGAGGAGGCACCTTGTCACTCATAAAAAGAGTTGGTAGAACTAGTCTAAAAAGACCTCGAGGAAGAGTCACACTGCCTCCTGAATGGATAGGAAAAGATGTTATAGTACTTTCTCAGGAGGAATACTCGTATTGGAAGAAAAGAGATAAGAATCTCTTTCTTGTGAAAACAATTTTCCAAGAAATCTTAAATAGTAAATCTAATGGAAGAAGAATGTTTAATGTTGTAACAAAAACGTGGAACCCTGTTTCAGGTTGTTTACATCATTGTAGTTATTGTTGGGCTAGGAAACTCGCAAATACAAAGCTTAAAAATAGTCATCGCTACAAGGAAGGGTTTAAACCTAGATTAAATGAAGAAGAATTTAAAACTAGGTTTAAAGATGGAGACTTTGTTTTCGTCTCAGACATGGGAGATCTCTTCGGAGATTTTATACCTCGTGAATGGATATTGAAGGTTTTGGAACATATCCAGCATTTTCCAAAAACTTTCTTCCTGTTTCTCACCAAGAATCCTGGCAGATATGAGAAATTTCTGGAAGACATGCCTGAAAATGCGATATTAGGAGCTACTATAGAAACTAATAGAGATAAGCTATACTTAGAAAACGTAATCTCCGGAGCTGCTTTACCTAGCATTAGATATGATGCAATGAAAAAATTGAAGTGGGATAAAAAGTTCATTTCCGTAGAACCTATACTAGATTTTGACCTTGAAGTACTTTGTAAGTGGGTAAAAGATATTTCTCCATTTATGATGTACGTAGGTTACGACAACTACCATAATAGATTACCTGAACCACCCTTAAGTAAGACCCTGAAATTCCTTGAGGAAATTTCTGAGGTGACTCTTGTAGTTAGAAAGACTATCAAGCCTGCCTGGTTTGAAAGACTTGAGAGTCATCTGGACGGAATACAATGAAAGAGGAAGATAAGTTACCCCAAAACTGGATATTTAAAAAAGTGAAAGCACTTGTAGATTTTTCAGCAGAACTTATAGGAGTTAATAATCTTCACTATCCAGGACATCCTTGGTCCATTGTAAAACTCCTATTACTTGGAGGGTGGGTCTACGTTTATACTACAATTATTCCAAAACATTTTAATAATTACCATTACGTCGATCTTCTAGCAGGCTCTGGTACAACCCAAGTAAAAGAGACAAAGGACGTTGTACCAGGCTCGCCTTTTATCCCCTATTTCCTTGCACGCAAACCATTCACCAAGTACATATACATTGAAAAGAGGCATGATCGCTGTGAAGCGCTACGTCAGAGGGTATCAAAGCTAATAGGAGATAAAGCTTGTGTTTTGGAGGGGGATTGTAACGAGTTCATTGAGTCAATTCTTCCTGAAGAAAGGCGGAGTCATAGCTTAGTGTTTATAGATAATGAAGGTTTTGACGTTGTTTGGCATACCATTGAAGTGATATTACAAGCTAATACTGACAGCTTAATGTTATTTCCAACATCCAGTATTATGAGAGTAGCAAAAAATGAACGTACGCAATCTTCTTTAGATAATTTTTTCGGATGCAAGTCATGGAGAGATGCAAACGATGAAGAGGAATCTTTAGAAATTTACCTTCAGCAATTAAAGAGGAGATTTAAAGAATTACGCGGAAAAGAAGGTTACGTTTCTAATGTTCGTGTAGGAAGCGGACAATTTTTTTACGATATAGTTTTAATATGTAAGAAAGGTCCTTATGTAAGAGCTTGGGAGTATCTTAAGAAGCAATTAGATTGGAAAAACCCTGAAATTATCAAAACTACCCTCGACATTTTAAAGGGCAGAGCAACCAGTATGGATTGGTTTCTGGGTCTACAAGAAAAAGTAGCTTCTTTTGAACCAATACGAACAAAAAAATACAAGGAAACAACACTGGATAATTTTAATCCTCCTAGCAAATAAAGTATGCTAGCAAGACAAGCATCTTATCAACCGGAATAGGCTTTTATTGTTTACAATTATGTCTTACCCTGATGGAATCTAATTATTTTTTGTTACATCTCTTGACAGAAATATTTATTTGGTCTATAGAGGAAAAAATCTTAGAGGTCATTTAGTTGACCTTAATCCTCTGTTTAAAAGGAAAAGATGGAATGGTTCTTGCTTCTGACAGTAGAGGAACTTTTGGCGATCCAAGAGGTGTAACTGCACAGAACGACAACATGAAAAAGCTTTATGTTGTATCCAAATACGTAGGAGTTCTTTTGGCGGGAAGTGGTGAACTTGGTGCGATGATTATGGATGGAATAGCTAAGAAACTTGAGGACTCCAAAATAGAAGGCGTAACACCTATTATGAACTTTTTAAGGGAACATCTTATAAAGCAATTTGAAGATTGGTTTAAGGGTTTCTTAATTAGGCCACTTCCTAACGCCCCAGCTCCATCTCGGCCCACACTTATGGTGATAGTGGGAGGGTATGAAGTGGACAATGAAGGAAAGGCTACTATTCAGAAAATATACAGTTTAAACTGCCACAACAACTTTGCTCCTCTACTGCATGACTATGGTTTCGGTCTTAGCGGAGTAGGACAATATGCACTTTACCTGTTAAACAGGTTATACACACCTGAATCCAATGTTGAAAACCTACTCGCTCTTGCAGCTTACGTCATCACTGAAACAGCCAGTCAAGATGGAAAAGTGGGCGGCCCAGTTCAAATGGTCAAAATTTCACCAGATAAGGGGTGTGTGAGGTTGAGTTCAGAAGAAATAAATAGTATAATAAAATCTAACATTGATAGAAGTGAAAAACTAAAGGTTCTATTCTTTGGTGAAAAAAATGTCTAAAGAAAAAATTCACATTATAAAGTCGCCAATTGTACCAATGCCCGATTTTGGAGATGACATTGTTATTTACAATGATCGAGTAGTTTATTATGTTCACCTTCCTAATGGTATCATTGCAACAAACCCCGAAGACTTTCCTACTGATGACCAAGAGATAGCTCAAGAAGAAACCATTTCAGAAGAAGCCTCATAATCTCATCCTCGTTGCAGCCTAAACACTGCAAAAATCACGAATTTCTCCTCCCATTTGTTTTCCTACAGCCTCCTAAAATACGTAGTCAGCCCTGCCTTGCTTCTGCACATCGCTAGGACAAACTTGCCTCAACAACCGCTCATTCCGCTCCGCCCAGTCAGGATACAAAGCCAACACTTCAACCGCATCCGGGTGACTAACATCCCCCACCTTCACGACAACACCATTACTCTTCGCAAACAAGTCAATCGTCAACCTGGGCAAACGCTGCCCAGTCCGAAACACGTAATGTGCACCTTTAAAAGAGGAGCAAATTCCCTAAAATCTTTAGGGATAACAACACATAATTTTGGTAATATTGGTAATGGTGCTATGATCAGTCCATCACCTTTACTAACACTATCAATTTTTTGTGCGAGCGGTAGAGCCTTTCTAAATCGTTCGAACTTTCTCAATATTTCTGAACAATTAAAATCATACCCCGTCTCCACCTCAATTACATAAGGGCGTTCTACATTCTTTTGTACAGGGACATAAATGTCAACCCATCCTTTATCAACATGGAACTCTGGCTCCCATCTTATCCCACCCCTTCCTACAATCTGAGTTAGAGCCTTTGTCTGGGTTATGGTTAAAACCAAAAGGTTATGAAGTTTTTTCAATTCCAACACGCAACAAGTATTCCAAAACAAGTATTTCTTTTTTCATAAGTTTCTAGGACAGCACATGCTTCTGTACGCTATCTTGGAATCACCCAAACCTCCGGTTCAGGCTTCATTTCCACTGTAGCATATAATGCAAGAGCTGTCGCCCAAAACACGTCGTCATGTGTGCCTTTTGGATGGCTGAAGGCTATGTTTCCGTCTTTGCGTAGCTCAAACCTCTCCACGTTCAGCTCCGTAACATATTCGCCTTGGTAAGGCTTATTCCACTTGAAATAGGGGAACCAGAACTGGCCGTTAATCATCCTTTGCTTAAGAAGGCTAGCCATCTCCTGCTTACGCGGCAAAGTGAAAGTTACGCCTTCCACGTTGTCGATTTCCGCGTTAATCATATCCTCAACAATGTAGTCGCCGACACCTGTCATATCCACACGTATCTTGTTGAAGCCTCCCCAACGGTCCTGCAAGGCTTTAATGTAGCCTATCACCGCTGCATAGCTTGTTTCCAACGGCCAAATCTTCAAATGTCTAAGCAGAAACTTGTTGTCAACTTTTTCGATCACCACAAAGGCAGAATAATCTTGATGCTTGCCTAAGTCTAGACCCGCATAAAATTCGCCTTGCTGATAGC
>QMYO01000167.1 GCA_003662715.1 Candidatus Bathyarchaeota archaeon
CTTTTGAAGCCAATGATACAGTTTGGGTTCCAATAAGAGTTGTGTCATACGTAACCGTAACATCAAAAGTTTCATCAGAGTCGCCTAGATTTGCGACCTCCACGCTGATGTTTACAACGTCTCCTTGTGTAACCTCATCTGGAGCAGAAACGTTGACAACAGCCACATCATGTGCCAACACAGGTGACACGGTAACTGTTCCATCTATGTAGAGGTTGTTATCCGTATCCTCTTCGCCCTCGACTGGAGGCACTTCTGCACTTATGGTGTAGGTGTCCTCAACCACGCTTGTGGTGTCCCAAGTAACGCTTAATATTACATCGGCTTCAGCTGCTAGGCTGACGTTTGAGATAACATCTATAGTGATTTCGTCGCCTATAACGGCTGTGTCTACGTCAGCATAGACGTAGACATCGAAGTTTTCAGATTCTGTTCCTTCATTGGCAACGGTAACGTCAATTCCTACAAAATCACCTATGTACGCTTGAGTTACGTTTGGCACGACATCAATAACTACTACATCATGGGCGGGAGGCAGAAATATATCGCGAATGAGGTCAATAATATTCTCCACTTTTTCAATTAGAGAAGGCACATGTTCGTCAGCAACCCATTTCGAAATGGTCCCTTTAAGGTCATTCTTTAGTTTATTTAAAGCCCCTCTATATGCTCCTGCTTTAACCTGCTTGATAGTCGCATTAATCTTGTTAATCAATGCCTTCCTTTGTCCCTCTGCGGCTCGCCAGTTCTTGAAACCGTCGGCGCCCTCAGGCAGTTCCGAAATATCTTCACCTAGGTCTTCTAAAGCTTCGATTACTCTAGTCTGATCTGAACCCATAGCTGCGGGAACTATCAATATTGGTGTTAAAACTATCAAACAAGCCAATAATAGGGTAACAAGACGCGAAGTTAGTCGCTTTTTCATTTTTCTCTCCCTTTTCACGTCTTTACTCATTTTATTGAGTCGGATTTCAGCGATGTAGTATGGCATTTTGTATGTACTTCCTTTATTAAGTTATCTAGTCCGACAGTTTCTTTCCCTTCTTTAAATAAAGGGAGTATTCCCTTGCCAAGAATATTTCTAATCGAGACGTATCATACATCTATAACCTAACTCTATTGCATTTCACAAAATGATTTACCAAAATCTATGTAAAAATGTTAATTTTGGCGTAGCCATATTCGTCGTTGGTTGGATAGAAACATCATTCTTTATCTGTTTTAAACGATTTTCGTCGATTTCTTTGCTCAAAATATTATAAGAAACAAAATACCCACGCAATAAAGTTCATTGACAATTTATCACTAGTTCGTTTGTTAAGTCTAATTCCAAAGCCAGAATAGCCAAACTTAAACATAACTGGAATATTTAGTGTGAATTCATAAATGATTAATTAGAGAAGAGACCTTGTTTACAGCTGAGGTTCAACCTTAGCCAAGGCGACATCTATGCTTGAAGAAATACCTAAAAGAAAAATTGTGGTCTATAAAACCCTTGTTGATCCCACCGTAGTAAAGATTGCTGGAGAAAAATTAAAAACCAAAGTGTTTACCCGATTCATGTTTCTGAAACCTCGACCTGAAGAGATACAAAATGTCTCTGTTGAAAAATACTATGAACCATACTTCCTGGTTGACGGAAGCTACTCCATGGATTATTATCGGAAGCGTTTCTATACCCTCAACGTTGATAGGAGAGTCCAAGAAGTCATCATACTCGATAAAACTCTTACTCCTGATCTCCCAAAAACGCGTTCTAAGAAGCCTTACAAGTCGATAACGCTTGAAGGTGAGGAACGGTTGCTTTACGAGAATAAAGCATGTCTCCTTCTAAATGAGGCAGGACGTGAAGTTAATCCCCGACAAGTGCCTTCCGCTCCATGTGAGGAACACCCGAAGAAAGTATTAAAAGAGTTTAAAGAAATCACGAAAAATGTTGATATGGCTCCAAATAAAGAAATTGATATTCTTAAGTCTAAGATAGTTAGAAGACCTACTGATATAGAGCGCGTAGTTCAAGAACAATTCCAAGTTTCTGAAAGGACAGTAATTTATATGCCAGTTTACAAACTGCAATTCAAAAATGTTAGAACGGGCGAACTTAAAACTGTGAAAATCGACGGCGTAACGGGTAGGCCCATCCTACGGTAAGCGGATGAACCTAAGAAGCGTTCTCATTTGAATTACAATTAGCACCACTAATTTGATATGGAATCCCAGTTTTAGAGCTAATTCCAACTTCCTTAAAGAATACCATATTGGCGACGAGAACACGAGATAAAGTCTTCAAAAAATGCTCTGCAATCTACCATGAGGGGTTTGACAGATAAATCGGTGAGTTGTTACGCTTATTCTGCTCTTCCTTCCCTAACAAATCTCTAATCTCAGTATAACTTTCAAGGTATTTAGCGCCCTTGCGAGTTGTCTTGTAAAATATTTTTTCTCCCTTTCTAACAGTTTTAAGGAGTCCTATCTCAAGAAGGAGGGATAAGTATTCATTAAGTTGCGAAAAGCTTAGGTTCGCTTTATACATGATTTGAGTTTTAAGAGCACCATTACTGGTTACTGCCAAAACCTCAGCCATAATACGTAAGCGGTCTCTGCGTTTACGCGGAGTATTCCAATCTTCTGCAATCAATTATAAATTCCTCGCTAAGCGTTTTCTATAATGTTCATCTATAACACTACTAAAACTCGAGTCTTAAAAAGGAGTGTTCCTTGCAACAACATATTCCAAGACACGGAATATATGTAATGCCAAGGATAGTGGGGACTTAATAGTAAGTCTACTAGTGTGTGTGTGACTCCAATACGAAAGAAGTTTATTATGACAAATGGCACGAACGACAAGTTTTCTTCATACTCTGTTTATAATCTGGAAAAAATTTTAGTTGAGATAACAACAGACCAACTAATGACACCTTCTTTCATAACACCATTAGTACATACATATGATACATATGCCAAATTCATCAAATCTATATGTGAGCTTACCTTGAAACCTATTGGTGAAAAAGTTTCATGATTTCATTCGAATTTTCTGCCATTGACATCGTGCTGATGATAGCAATTATCGTACTTTTAGCGCTATACCTAACGAAATCATCAACAGCAACCAGCGCTGAGCGAAAACACCCTATTAGAGACGAAAAAACTCTAGAGAAACCAACGGTGTCTGCTGAAACTAAAAAATCCTCTGAAGAAATGCTACCCGCAACCAGTGTTAAAATGAAGAACGCTACAAAATGCACTCACCAATTCGGCTATTTGAAAAAACTTCCCAAAGATGCCTCAATTCCCGATGAATGTTTCACTTGTCCTAAATATATAGAATGCGCTCTTGAAAACAAATAAAGTTGAATAAGAAAATCTTTAACTCACTGCACTTTTGAGTCAAATATTTTTTAGATATATATGTAAATCTTAACAACATTGAAATACAACAAAAAGTTAAATTTTCCCATCTGGGTGGGGAACAATTCAAAGCGTCCGCTCTACACTTCATAAGAGCTTTACAAAACTGTTAACCAAAGTTCCTAGACAAATTCATTTTGCCTTTTTTCTACTCTCTGTGAAAGAACGAAAAAAATTGACTTGGGGACTAACCATAGCCACAATAGTAACAATCCTTTCCATCGCTTTCCTTTCCTTTCACGCAATTTTAGGACAATCTTACACAAGACTTTCCATTGGTAACCAAGGAACCGTAAAAGCCACCGGAGTTGGAGTTTATCTAGATCCTAGTTGCAATAATGCAACTTCTCTCATTGATTGGGGAATAATTGAGCCCAACTCAGCGAAAAACATCACATTATATATTAGAAATGAAGGAAACATAGCCGTCACTCTCCTCCTAAGCGCAGACAACTGGGCTCCTCTAAACGCCTCAAACTACATGACCCTCAGCTGGGATTATGCTGGTCAACCTATTGATCCACAAGATGTGGTTCAAATAACACTTACTTTGTCAATATCCCCCGACATAGAAGGAATCACAGAGTTCAGCTTTGACGTGATCATAAACACCATTGGATGATTTGTTAGTCCTTTCTGTGATGTGTATTTTTGTTGAACGATTACACAATAACGTTTATTAAGTCTTAATACATATTATAAATTCACGGTGTGCAACCAAAATGAACATGATTAACATAAAAAGCGAACGCACAATAGCAATCGCTACGTTAGCACTAATTGTTTACACCTTAGCCCTCGCTCTCACAGGTCAGGTGATGTCAACTATTCAAACAAATAGAACGATATCAAATGCTGGAGCAGTGAAGGCGATAGGAGTAGGAGTCTATTGGAATTCTGATGGCACCAGCATAGTGACTTCAATTAATTGGGGCATCCTTGAGCCGGGTTCAAGTGCAAACCGTACGTGTTATATTAAGAATGAGGGTAATTCCGCTTCAACTTTATCTATGAATACGACAAATTGGAATCCATCAAATGCTTCAGATTACATATCTTTAAGTTGGGACTATGATGGGCAGCTTGTTAATCCAGACGAAGTGATTCCAGTGGTCTTGACGCTGTCGATTTCAAGTAGTGTTGAAGGAATAACTAGTTTCAGCTTTGATATTATTATAGCTGGAAGCGGGTAAGGCTATAAAACTGTAGTTGTAGCTAGATATGAGTTACTTGTTCTTTCTATTTGGCATCCATAATCTAACGTAGGTATCACCAGCGTCAGAGCCACTTATTTTCCAACAGAATAACCAACGACACTCTTCAATTTATGGACAGGAGATTTAGGTTGTTTTTGAAAGCTACCTAAAATATATGAAGATGTAGGTAAAGGTATGATTCTGCTTTGATTAGAAATAATGATAAATTATATCTAGGCTGGAACTTACATAATTTTTGCGAGAGAGGTCTCTATGAACGTGTTTGACGCAATAAAGAAAAGGCGTAGTATTCGAAAATATAAGAAAACTGTTGTGGAGCAGGAAAAACTAAATACAGTTCTAGAGGCAGCTAGACTTGCTCCATCCGCGGTTAACAAGCAGCCTTGGGCCTTCATAGTTGTAACTGATCCTCAA
>QMYO01000168.1 GCA_003662715.1 Candidatus Bathyarchaeota archaeon
CCAGAGGGTTTCATTTATCCACGCCATTGTTTCTGGTGAGACTGGTGTCATGTTTGTGTAGAACCAGTAGTATGTTTCATTCCACCTGTTCCAATAGGTGTTCACAGCAATACCCATCCAAGCATTCACAAACAGTTCATCACCGGGTACTACTGGATTTGGATCATAAACTATACCGACATCAAGGCCTTGCCTTGTTTCGTTCCAGCCGAATTCTCCTTCGTACACTCTTTTAACGTAGAATTGGTCATTAGTTGTACTTAGGTCTCCGTCCAAGTCCAATGCGCCGGTTTCAGGGTCTATTGTCCATTTTCTGTAACCCCAAAGACCCCACTCAGGAGAACCAACAATAACACTCCAAATCTCGTACCTATAAGAAACATCACCCCATTGGAGTTCCTCAAGGTGCCAAGTCACTGGTTGACCCCAGGACACACGGACAACTTTGATATGTGTCACATTCGGATACGCAGTGTACACCACGCCATTTATCGTCACATTATATATAACTAGATCTTCAGTGTAGGAATAGTCAGGACTGTATGGGTAATCATAGGTAGAACCAAGGTCGTCGTAGTGATACCTGGGTGGTACACCCCACTGTCTGTCGGTTTGCAAATACCAGTCTAATGGCACCAAGTCGTACCATACATTAGTATCTATGTAAACACGGTAATACAAATAGGCTAGACATATGAATCCGTGCCTATCTGTCTGTATTGTTGTGTTATAGGTTTCACCAGTTTTACTCCAAGTGAAGGTATCGGGTATATACCCTGTGGATTCACCAAGTTCTAAGATTACCACTCCTACGAACTCGAAGTCATCGAGGTTCTTTAATTCTAATTTTGACCCATTAATTAGATACAGAGTATAAACGTAAGTATTATTCTCCCATATATAGTACTCGTAGGGCTCTGCGTTTGCTGTGTAGTAAATAGTGCCATTCACTGTCACGTTATAGAAAACCACTCTTACATTCTTGGTCACTGTTAAAGGAGTCCCGTTAAGTAAAGTTATTGTGCCAGCACCGTCGTAACTGGCGGCATGCAATTCTATTAAACTATCTCTGTCATATATTCCTTTTTCTGTTAAGTTTCCAAGAAAGAATGTGAAGCCTGTTTCTACAATATCCCAGCAGCCAATTCCAGAAACCTTTGTATATAAACCTTTATTCTTAGTTATGTGGATGATATTTCCATCCACGTTAATGTATCCATTCTCAGATCCCTCATCGTAGTGAATAAGGTACAATGACCCATTTACCAAAGCATAATCATCCTCAGGAACAACTCCGCCCACACTCTTTGGCTGTTGTAATGGCCCTGATGACCATCGCCAAAATCCTTCGTACTCGTAACTTACGCCTTCATATGGAAGCTCTACTTTTTCTCCTCCCACTATTGTGTAATACCAAGTCAATAAGAAGTCTTCAGGTACAATTATAGATTTTCCGTCATATTCTCCAACGTAGTATTTTGAAGGCCACTCAACATAATATCTCTTACCGTCTTCTCCTTCAAAGTAATACATATACATGTACTCATCGTCATACTCTAGGTATATCCTTGTTCCATTTTCAAGTAGAAGATAATTCTGTAGCTTCTCAGTGTCCCAGTGGAAGAAGCCATCTGAAACGTTAAGCCAAATTGTTCCATTTACAAGTGTATAATACCCACCGAACTCAACAATCATTCTACCGATTTTTTCAGATTCCATGAAATCATTATAACTACTTAGCCATATTACTTCCCCGATTCCTCCTTCGCTTACGTCAACTAGGAAGTAAGATCCTCTTCTCCAATCCCAGCGTGGAGACTTCATGTATGTTATGATATCATAGGTTTCTCCGCTATTACTATCGTATATTGTCGCAGTATATATGATTACGTGGTATGCCTCGTACACGAAGACTTTTGTTCCATTTTCTAAAATGTAATAACGTTTGCACTTCTGTGTAGCTGGATCCCATTCTTCAACTAGCAACCTATATTCGTATTCTTGCCCGTTCCAGTATTTTATCTCTTTTAGCGGCAATTTTTCGCCATTTATCATTATGTAAGGTTTACGTACTACAAGATATTTCTTACCAGTCGACGTCTCTACGTAATCTGTCATTGTGGGAGTCGGCACATACACTTCCACGCTTCCATTTTTAATAGTGTAGACAACACCGTGGATCCATTCTTCTACAAGATGTTCTCCCATCCACGGCTGAGTCCAATCGGGGCCATATGTCCAATTAAGTAACTTAACATCGAAACTATATTGTTGATTAGTGGCGTGTTCAGTAAAGCTCATATTTACTCTAATAAGATACCTTCCATCTTCTGTGGTAAATGCAGTATAATTGTTTACGACCAGGTATGGTTTGTTAATAACTGTGTCCTTGTGGTGCCCTCCTATCCATTCAGTCACCCATTCACCTGAAGTTTGATTAAAGGAATAATACTCGTATGTATCATCTCCATAAACTTCTTTATGAGTTTCATTGTAAACTATCACTTCTGACGTGTTTTCTCTGAAGTTTATTGTTGTAATGATTTCCACATTGCTCCATATCGCTTCACTTTCGCTCCAATACCAGTCCCAGCAACTAAATCTAACTCTCACACCATCAACATCAGTAACAAGACTACTACCGCCTTCAACTTCAACTTCAACTATGAACCATTGGTTTGGATCAGTGGCGTAATACCAATCTCTAGCGGTTTTGCCGTTTTGATCTCTAATTCTAACGCTGACTACGGGTTTCTCCACGGAAATTACTGTAGCATGATTTTCTATCCATGTATAATTCCTTGGGTAAAGCTCGCGATCAATACTGAACACACGATATTCTAAGTATAAGTCTTCTCCGAGTTTTCCTACGAATTTTCCTTTAAATTCCAATACTATTTTGTTTTCTTCCACGGTTTTTGTTCCATTTATAAATTCGTAAAACTTCAGTTCAGGAGGTACCTCCTCAATTTCCCACTGTCTTCTGTATTCGACGTACTGTCCCCACTCGCTTTCTTTGAGTGTGCTGTTCCAGTACTCATAGAGTAGGTAATAGGTAAAATTGTTATTCGCATTGTCGTAGAACAAAAGCAATTCAGGTTGAGCATACCAAATCTCCGTAGAGGCTTCATATTCTCCTGCTGTATCATTCCACCAGTAATATGTTACGTTGAATTCTTTGCGTTCGAGCTCTATCCACTGTTCTTTTAAATAGGGCCCAAATACCCATTCTCTTGTTATTATTGTGGCATTTGGATCCCAAACGTATGTATCCGAGGTTTCATCGTATACCCAGCCACCGTGGTAAACTCTGTATTCTTCATGCCAACCTGTCACATTAACGTATATTTTCATGCTCCATGGGAGCTGTATTATCACACTGGCATTACTGAACTCCTCATCAGATATACCCGTTACATTCAATCTTATGATAAATGTCTGATTAACCCCAATACTTCGGATCAGTTCATAATCTGTGTTTAATATCTCTGCTATGTATGTACCTCCGTACATTATGTCAAAGTATACTGCCACTTCATCCCATGGGCCGCCTACAGCAACTTCCCTGTATAGGCTTGACTCGCTTTCCCACCAGTAAGAGGAACCTCTAATGTAGTTGCTTTCATTATCCCATATACTTAAACTTACATAGTAGATTCCCTTTGGAGTCAAATCGTTAAACTGACCGACAATTGTGAATTCATATTTCTCCGTGTCCTCACTCATAGTTGTTTGAGTTCGATTTAGCGTGAAGAACTCGCCTGTACTGCTACTGCCGGAAGTATCTGACCAGTTAGAAATGGATGACTGAGTATACCACCAGTCTGATGAATAATCATAGCTGATTGTAAGAGAGGCGGAAATATTTATGGCATACATGTACCAATTCATTTCTATTCTTCCTAGTTCGGTGCCTTCTTCAAACAGCATTTTCGGTATTGTTATGTTTACTTTCACCGGAGCATTTAGTGCAATCCAAGTGTCAGGTGTAACCAAATACCAGCCGGTAGTTGCGTTGTAGCAGAATATGTCGTATCGTGCTTTGGGGCCGAATTCCCAGCTTATATCTCGATATGACCAGGTCCATCCCCAACTATCGTTATATAGTCGCCACCATACTCTTATCTCTGGTGGCAAATTCGCTACTGATGGATCAACGTAGATGGTGTCTTCGGTTTCGTAGTAAAGTAGCTCGCTAAAGAACGGTATAATATGCAAAGTATACGTCGTGTCGGCTACCCAGTTTCCTATTACTATTTTGAATCCTATGAGATCTGCAGTAGCGTTTTCCATAGCCCCTATAGCTTCTCTTGAGTTAAAAGGCACCGAACATTCTGGAGTTCCAAAATCGTAAGCTTGATAATGTTCAATGAAATTGAAATCGTTGTCATAAAAGTCTATGGATACAGATTCGATTGTTGCTCCATTATCTATGGAAGCATTAAATCCCGTTAAGAATTCAACTGCCCTAGGTTCAGCAATTATGAGAATCTCCACAGTGCTGCTGTCTGCAGTTTCATTTGAAAATGTTATGAATAATTCTCCTTCAATAAACGAGAAGTTAAAGAACGTTAGAACTCCTAGTTCCTCATTATAAAGTATATATACGTTCGGTTCTCCTGTTGGTTCTCCTTCTCCTTCACCTGGTGGTGGTCCTTCTGCTCCCCCTGCTACTACAACGAAGTGGTGTTCTGTGTCTGCAGACCAGTCTCTTATTGTTACTGTGAATTTTACGCAACTCGCTCCAATCTCTGATGCTTGTAAAGCTATATCTTCGCCGTCCACGCTTATAGTTGCTCTATCCGTACCTAGGTTCCTAGTTGCATAATTACTCAAAACGTTAAATGCATTGTCACATAGATCTATTCTTAGCGAATCAATTATTGCGCCACCGTCAATGCCTAGATCAAGTTCTTGCAAATCTTTTACACCGTCAACGGTGACGTAGATTAGTAGGTCTATGGTTTCGCTATCTTTTGAACTGTTTTTGAAGACGATTTCAAGTCCGTTTCCAATTTCCGTCCA
>QMYO01000169.1 GCA_003662715.1 Candidatus Bathyarchaeota archaeon
CAAGATTACACCCTGCTCTTCAAAACTTTCATCAAGAACATAAGAAGAATACATAATGATGTACAGCTCACCATCTAAGTAAACATTAATCTTACTATTTCCATCATCACCAACACCAGTAACCCTCAATTTAAAGGTTGGATTCTCCTTTTCAGCCACATCGCAGTCATACCCAAACCATTCAAGCTTAATGGGAAGTGACTTAACAAGTATACCAAAGTAATGAATATAATCATAGCCAAGGTATAGGCGTGGCTCCCCCCATCCACCAGCGTGACACTTAAACTTTAATTTTACACTGTAACTTCCTGATGGAAGATAGTCGACTCTTGTTAGATCGTTTCGGAACAGCAGATACTGTTTAGCATCTTCAACATCGTTTGTCTCTAATCCATCTATAGGCACCCACTTTTCGGATGCAATTAAATTGCCAAAAGAATTATAAATTTCCACAGTTATCGTGAAGGAGTTACCACCTCCAGTTGTTTCACCCTCAGCCATTGGAATCGCAAGGAACAGTTTCATTTCAAAATTAGTGACATCTCGGCTTAATGTAATGTCCCAAACATACTCTATTGTTGACCAACCTTCGCCGTAGCCACTGTACGCCTTCATTCTGAATTGATCAATTCTGCCGCTATATTTGTATCGATTACCTGTTTCTCCTCCAATATATTCGACTTGTACATTGCTATTGCAGATTTCCACATCGCCATCTCCACCATAACTTCCGCCATGATCCGTGTAGACAGTCGCATCTTCAAACGGAAGTAAAAAGTGTGGGTATTCAGGATATTCTGGTATCCGGTTTAATTCTCTATAGTTTATTAGAGCCCAAACGGAAGGAATTGTCACTTCAGCATTTCCTAAGCAAGGATAAGTAAATGGTTGGGGGTCTTCTTTAAATGGTTCTGGCCATTCAAGTTTGCCAGTAAATGCACTGGAGAATAATGCCCACAAATTAAGCAAAGCAGATTCATACCATGCATCCTGATCCAAGAATCCATAGATAACTTCTGTATAGCCATAATTGTAGATGTTCTTTTGACCGATTCCGCCAGAAACTCCATAGCCTGGAAGGAATGAGCCAACGTATTCGACTCGATAGTATTTACGTTTGAAGCTCAACGAATATCTTGGATTCCCGGGTTTGTTTTGAATCATTAATAGTATACCGATAACTCGATCTAATCTTTTTCCATACCATTCGTCTCCTGTCAGCTTGTAGTAAAGGCATAATGCATTTGCATAGCTTGCTGTATTGTGTGTTCCGTATGCCGGAAATGTGAATCTAATTTGTGGTATAGTGGGCCAATAATCGTAAGGTATTCCGATTCCGTCCCATGGAACATAATCTATGAATTCTCGCCTTAAAGTTTCAAGACCGTATGGGACATTTTTGCCATACTTGTACATGTCGTGGCAAGCTCTAATGCATTTGACGTCGCTTCCAAATCCTATTACAAAGTCTTCCCATGGAAAAACAGGTTCTAATCTAAATTGGTTTCCCCATCTTTTACAGTCAAACTCCAATCCATTTGCGATGTATTTATTTCTTGCCCATTCAAACCCGGTTCTGCTCTTATATGGATATATGAAGTGTGTATCGTCACACATAAATGGCACATTAACCCATTCCTCTCTTTCTGGCATAACATGCCTTGAGCAAACAGCATGTCTTAGTACTGTACCGCTTTCCTTAAATTCTGCATTTTCATAATTGTACCAGTAGGAAAAGTCTCTGGGACTGGAGCCAGCATAATATTTTGAATAGTCCTGTAAGAAGCCAGTAGGAGGGTGGTTTGGTTCTTCTATCAGGTCGGGGTTTGGCGGTATTCCTCCATGGATTTCTGGAAATGGTCTTTCCAGAAGCGTGGCATTGTATAATCCATCGAATCTGTCTATGATATAACCGCTTCCATACCATGTTCTATAAAGCTTGATTGCCCTTTCAGTATAGTTTATGCCTCTCACTTCTGCATAGGTTTTTCCTCCAAGATGATTCCACTTAACGGTAGCCAGCTTGTAATAAAGATCAGCCAAACCCTTGCATGTCGGTCTTATTGTATATCTCCTTCCTGGCCATCCCCACTCTCTATACTTCAGAAAGCTTTTTCCAGGGCTCATATTGTCTATGACAAGTTCAAGACCTAAGTACAAGTCATATTCTTTCGATGAGTCTATACTATCTACTTCTCCGTAACAAGCAGCCCATGTTGTATTAATTGAGCCATACTCTACATAAACTGTTGCATCGTCATATTCCCCATCCTCGTCTAAATCCCAGACATAAAGCATTGGTTCAACATCGAAAAGTGAATCATTAATGTATTGAGAGGGAACAAGCTGTTGAATTTTTCCTCTTAGGCTTGTAGATGTGCAGTATGCTCCACCCTTGACATAAGGTGGGTTATGATATGGTAAATTCTTGTCAAGCCAGCCTGAAAGCTTATTTGCTATTGTCCAATAGCCATCTGGATGCTTTATTCTAAAGCTTAATGATGGAGTGTCACTTGCAACAGCATGCGTAGAGTTAATTTCAATGTAGATCATTCTGTCAAGCCAGTCTAAAGCAAGGTCTATAGCTTCATCAAGGATCTGCTGAGCTTCTTCAAGAGATAGCGAGTGTGCCTTTGGTAAAATCGGAAACTGGCAAAACAAGATCATAATAAGTACAACAATTTGAACCTTAGAGTTAATTTTCAAGCTCATCTCAACCCCAGAAATCAGTTTAATATGGCTTCTCAAAAGATTATTCCAGGCAAGAATAGTGAAGAGGAATTCTTTTATTGTTTAGTTTCCTATTTCTGTTGAGATGAGGCCATCTTGGTTCCTGACGGCCTAATAGGTATAGGTGTTATAGGTGCTGCCATTTTATTTGGGATTTTTGCATTAGGCTATTTTATGAGTGGCTTTCTGGTGGCTTTAATGCTTGGCGACTACTGCGCAAGGAAAACTGGCAAGAGCAATCGAAACTGCAGACTCATCTTCTGGTCAATCATACTTTCTTTATGGCTTATAATGCCTATATTGGTGCTATTGGGGTTTGGGGCTCCTTTACATTTGACGAAGCCATTAATTGAAGAAATAAAGCCCTTCTTGCTATGTTACTTTATTATCTGGACTCCAGGAACAATTATAATTTATTTCAGAAGCCCGCCAAACCGAAAATCTCTTAGAATCTCATCTTCTAACAACGATTCTGAGCAATCCTGATAATCCGGCTACAAGTACGGCTATTGCAGCTATGATTTCTGGCTGGATGGGCTGTGGTATTGTACCTTTTAGTTGTTTGATGTAGTCTTTTGTTTTGTTGAATATGTAGAATGGATCGTTTTTCTTGTAGCTTGTTTTGTCCCAGCATGGCTCTATCTGCGTTCTTTCCGCAAATTCGTTCCAAGTTGCTATTGTGACATAATTCACCTTTCCTTCTCTTGCTAATTTTAGCACTTTGCTCCATTGTTGGTCGTAGTATCCTTCCTTGTATGTTGGGTCTTTTTGTTTTCCTGGACTGCGGAAGTGTGTGTCGTCATATCTTGGCATTACGCTTATTTGGCCGTCCATGGCAAGCTCGTTTTCCCAGCTTTTCATTTCATAGCTTCTCGAGTAGAGCCAATTGGCATAGAGTTCATGCCCTACTATTCTGATTTCAAATCGGTCGTCTGAAGGAATTTTTCCGTCTTTAGTTAAGTTTTGACCGTTGTATAGGCAGAGTAATGGTCTGCCATATAGCCTCATGTAGATTTCAGGATAGGATGCTACATATGTCTCGTATATGTAGTTGTAAAGTTCCGAGTAGTTGTAGGTTCCGCTTTCATTAAATGGTTCTATCATTATTGCTATTTGGATTTGTTCTGACTGTTCTTTGAATGTTTTGAAAACTGTTTTTGTGGCGTTATCTATGAAGTTGTTGGGCCCCCACCACGAAATTATAATAAAGTCTACATCAAGCTCTTTAAACCATTTCAAATGCCAATTAATTGTTTTGCTGCTGTTGCTCCAGTAGTTTTCCCATCCAATAATAGGTTCATCAACAACATTACTGTGCTTGCAACCTTCATACCATACATAATAGAATACGCCTACACGAATGCTATCGGCCGAGCACAAACATGGAATGAAATATGAAAATAAACTTAAAGCTATTAATGCCATGAGTATCTGTGCTTTCATGTTGTTATCATCCTACGGATTGATTATAAAAATGGGGAGAAGGAGATTTATCTTTTAGTCATCTTTTTGATTGTTCCAACTATGAAGCCAAGCACGGCTACCATCGCTATGGCTGGCACTACTTGTATTATTATGTCAGTTGTGCTGCCTAAGTCTACGAAGGTTGTTGGGTCGATTATTACGGTTAAGTACCCTGCTGTAACAAAGTTTTCTCCGCCCTTTGCCTTTATCTGTGAAATTTGATAGCCGTCTATGGCAAACTTTCTAACTATGTAGTCGTATCCGCCTGTTGTTGCGTTATATGCTTTTACATTGAGGTATTCTGATGCCATTTCGACGATGGCTTCGGCCATAGGTCCGTTGTCGTTGTCATAGGAGCCTGTACCTATGGTGACTGCACTTGTCTCGCCAATTGCGTAATAATCTACGACTATTCCACCATCAGATTTCAAGTAAATCTCTATAGCAGGAGTTCCATCGGATGTATTTGCCGGGAATATTATTGAAACCTGAGTGTTGGCTGTTGACATGTTAAAGGTTAAATGTAAGTCAATTTTGGCTTGCCATGGTGCAGAATAAGTCTGAGTAAGGTTATAAACTGTGACTTCTGTAGATGGTTTGTTGAAGACATTATATGGTATGCTTATGCTGTCCTTTGCACTTACAGTTAGAATTGGCGCTGTGATAAGGATTAGTGCTATTGTAATTGAAAGTACTGTTCTTCGCATTGTCATTTCCCTCCTTGTGGGCTTTGGGTGTCGGTGTTTAGCTGCCGAAGCCTTCGAACATTTTCATTAGCATCTTCAATACTGCTATGGTTACGATGAGGGGTACCACCGCCAGC
>QMYO01000170.1 GCA_003662715.1 Candidatus Bathyarchaeota archaeon
CTTCAGCCTGTATAAATTAGGTATAAGAATATGCTTTTCCCGACTCTTCCAAAATAGACCAAATTTTGATACATAATTAAATTTATTTATCAGCATCCATACAAAATTATCTATAATAGTTGGTATGGGGGTTAAAGGGAAAGTGGCACTAACACTTAACACCATATTTCTATTTTCTATTGGAATAGTTTTCCCAATTTTAACGTGGCTTTTAACGCCAAGAATAATGGAAGATAGATTCAGAAATTTACTAAGATATCTTATGCTAGCTATACTGGTCGTCATAATATTAGACAGCCTACTAATCTTTACTTCACAACATATAATCTACAAGACACTTATTACCTCTATCTTCGAAAGTCCATATAGAATCGTTATTTACGCAGGCTTCATCACATTCTTTATTCAACTCATCCTATACGCGTGGTGGTACACTACAGCAGACCAAGACACAGTATTTCAATGCTGGCTCTGGCTCGAATACTTAGCATTACTCATGACATTCTGGTACATTCTCCCCCCAATTCTATACTTCACAGGATTCGGAATCAATATTTTGGAAATCGTATGTATCCCCATTCTACCAACAATGATACACTTACTTCTAGGAGATTGGCCACCCTCTAAAAATGTAGGTATAATCGACAAAATATTTGGAAATAAATATGTCAGAGTCTTTGCCTTCATCTTTGGAATCATAAACTCAGCTACCGTCTGGTATTACATAATAATAGGAGAAGCTCCACGGACATTATTCTCAATTTGTTTAGCATCCGCCATCGGAGCACTCGGATGGCAAACAGGACAATACAAAAAATAAAACAACCAATATTCCTAATGAAAACAAGAATGAATAATAATGAGTTAAAATAAATGCGTTAAATAACCATATTTTAACATGGTGCATTCCTATGATTACTGAAATCGCAGATTACCGTTTAATAAAGCTTATTGGGACAAATGGCTCCGAGGTTTGGCTGGCAAAGAAAAACGGAAAACAATACGTAGTAAAAATACCAAAAATGAACATCCTCAAGACATTTACTAGGAAGGATATAGAGGAGTTTTTGGAGAAAGCTGAAACATGGAAGAAACTTTCCGAAAAACATGAAAACATAGTAAAAATATACGAATACGGTCTCAAACCTTTACCTTACATCGTCATGGAATACTGTGAAACAAACCTAAGAGAAATACTAAGAGAAAAAGGAAATCTAAGCATCGAAGAAACCAAAGATATCGCTGTAAAAATCTTAGAAGCTCTAAACATAGCTCATCATCACGGCGTAGTTTACCGCGATATTAAACCTGAAAACATACTATTCCACGAAGAGAAACCTAAAATCGGAGACTGGGGAATAGCAAAAATACTATTAAGAACAACTACAAAAACAGGGTACACAGGAACCCCGATGTACAGCGCACCAGAACAATTAGACCCGAAGGAATATGGTGAGGTTGATTGGAGAACAGACATATGGCAAATAGGATGCCTACTATACGAAATGATCACAGGTGAACCTCCTTTTCAAGCAGAATACCCGGGACGACTAGCATTTAAAATATTGACCGAGGAACCAGAACCAATAACTACAGCACCTCAATAGATAAAAGAAATAATACTAGGATGCCTAAGAAAAAGAAAAGAAGAAAGATGGCAAGGCACAGACATAATACTAGAAATGTTAAAAACGGAAAACGTAGAAAAAACAATCGAAAGAAAAAAAGAAACAATAACGTTTAGAACTCCATCAATCTTACCGCCAATAGAAATCGTCAAAAGAACATTTAAAGGTCTTAAAAAATTTACAACTAGCGAAATCGCAGAAAAAACAAATCTACCAGAAGAAGATGTAGAAAAAATTTTAGAATTGCTCACCATAAAATCAAGTGAAAAGAAAGTATGGTACTCCGAAGATTATTGGGAAAAGTTAAAACGAACAGCAAAAACAATTTTAGAGAAAAAACCAAGTAAAGTATCAAATCTCGCATCAGCACTTGGAATAACAGAAGAAGACGCCAAAAAAATGGCAAAAGAAATTACCGAAGAGAAGACACGTGAAAAATTAAAATCAGCATTAGATAAATTAGAAGAATTTTAATACTAGTATGTGGGGCGTTGATATATTGAAAAGGGACAAAGGCGGAAGAGTACACTTTAAGATCGTATTCTGGGGGACCTCTTTGTTGGGAAAACTTAATTTCTTTCCGAAAAGAAATTAATAGATGACGATATAATCACAGAAAATACTGCAAGAAAAATAATAGGATTCGTAGAAGAAGCACAATGTAAAAAAGTCATATGGATATAAAAACCATCATAGAAACCTTAGCGGCAGCATTTGGCACAGATAAAAGCACTATAGTACACATATTGAGTAAATCTAGATTAATTATAGAGTTTCCGAATAAAGAGTTGTCAGAAATCGAGAAACAACTAGCTGACTTAAAATTTCAAAAAGATTCTGGTTTTATAACTCTCCTAGAATATAATAAAAAGAAACAGAACTTGAAGAAAAAAGGGCGAAAATAATGAGAAGAATTTTCATATCGAAATTACGATTTGGTACAGAATAGGGTAAAAAGGCGGGCATTAACTGGATATGTTACATCTGAGTTAGTCTTTTCGACCGATAGCATCATATATCCTGAATTCTTAGGCATGTTTGTTCTTGGTTTTTGTGACTTTAACCTTATAGTGACTTTACCTTTATTTTAAGGCATCCTAAATCAAAATCGTTGAAGAATGCTTAGTTCTACAACGATATTTACCTTAATTTTGATTTATGAGTAATCGAAAATAAATTATAGAGAATTGCTAATTACAATTTATCTTGGTTATGTTGGAGTTGGTTGTTATGTTATTTGGGTTTTATAGGGGTTTGTTGGAGGAGTTTGGTTTTAGTTCCGTGGAGTTTGTTGGTGAAAGTTTAAGAAACATAGTTTTTAAGGTTTTTCACCCAAGTTACGGTGTTGTAGCCGTAAAAATACCTAAGTTTAGTGGAACGCTCGATAGGAGAATCGTAGAAAGATATAAGAGAGAAGTTGAAATATGTAAAAGATTATCTCACCCGCATATAGTAGCTGTTAGAGACTTAATTTTACTTAGAGGAATACCCGCAATAGTCGAAGAATACTGCCCCAGCAACCTAAGAAAAATACTAAACGAAAAGGGCAAACTAGACCTAAACACTTTCCTCGAAATCTTCACAAAAATCCTAAAAGCAGTAATATACCTGCACAGCCAAGGAATCGCCCACGGAGACATAAAACCCGAAAACATACTGTTCACCGAGGACGGAGAACCAAAACTAGCAGACCTAGAAACAGCAAAAATAACTCTTGAACAAGCCTCAGCCTCAGCATTCACCATGGAATACGTGGCGCCGGAACAATTAAACAGAAAACTAACACTAAAAACAGACATATATCAGCTTGCAGTAGTAGCATACGAAATGCTCACAGGAAAACCACACAACCCATTATCAGGAGAAAAACCACCAAAAATAGAACCAAAATGGCTAAACAACATACTACAAACAGCACTATCAAAAAACCCAAACCAAAGACCAACAGCAAAACAAATACACAAAACAATACAAACACAAAAAACACCCACAATCCCCATACAAACAATAACCTACCAAAAACCAACCCAACCACTACCCCCAAAACAAAAAATAACAATAAAACTGCTGAAAACACTAAAAGGCCACGAATCCGAGGTGTGTTCTGTTGCTTGGAGCCCAAACGGAAAATACCTTGCAAGCGGATCCTGGGACTTTACTGTTCGTGTATGGGATGCTGAAACAGGGAGGCTGCTGAAAACACTAAGCCACGAAGATTCGGTGTTGTCTGTTGCTTGGAACCCAGATGGACGATACCTTGCAAGCAGCTCCTATGACACCGTTCGTGTATGGGATGTTGAAACATGGAAACTTTTGAAAACACTTAAAGGCCACGGAGACTCGGTGTTGTCTGTTGCTTGGAGCCCTGACGGACAATACCTTGCAAGCGGAGGCGGTCTCTTTGATAGGACTGTTTGTGTTTGGGATGTTGAAACATGGAGGCTGCTGAAAACACTAAGCCACGGAGACTCGGTGTTGTCTGTTGCTTGGAGCCCTGACGGACAATACCTTGCAAGCGGATCCTGGGACAAAACTGCTCGAATATGGGACGTGAAAGCAGGAGAACTGCTGAAAACACTAAGCCACGAAAGCTGGGTGTGTTCTGTTGCTTGGAGCCCAGATGGACGATACCTTGCAAGCAGCTCCTATGACACCGTTCGTGTATGGGATGTTGAAACATGGAAACTTTTGAAAACACTAAGCCACGAAGAAAGGGTGGAATCTGTTGCTTGGAGCCCAGATGGACACTACCTTGCAAGCGGCTCCACAGACACTACTGTTCGTGTATGGGAGGTTTTATATTCTGTGTAATGTTTGTTTATTAGTTTTGGATGTGCAGGTGTTTTGGGGGTTAGAGTGGTTTATGTGGTGTGTCATTGATGGGTTGTATGGTTTTGTTGTTTGAGGTTTTGGTGTCTTGAGACGAATGGTTGGTATGTTGTAGTGTAAGATATTTGGGGTGGGTGTGAAGGTAGTTGGTTTTTTTTGGGCGGGAATTTGGGTTTGTTAGTGTTTATTAAAAGAATAGCGGTTTCCCCGGGGGTAAAAGGGTGTTTGTCGTTTTCTAGGTGGTTTGTTTGGACATGTTTATGATGGTTATTGGCGTATGTCTCTATTGTTAGGTTTTTGTTTTCGTTGTTTTGTTTTTTCGGTTTCTGGTTCTAGTATATGTGTGTTATTGCTTTTCCAAGTCCTGATGGTATGGTTTCTACGGTTTCTAGGTGTGTTAGTTGTTGTATTAGTTCTTTGTAATTGTTGTATGGTTCTTTCCTGCTCACCATTTTAAATAGTTTTACTTTTGAGGCTACATGTCTACGAGTAGTCCTATTTGATCTAGTTTTGAGTTTATTAGTTTACCTAGCTGTCATGAGTATTAATC
>QMYO01000171.1 GCA_003662715.1 Candidatus Bathyarchaeota archaeon
GGGACAACTGCAGGTGGGCAGTTTGGCTGGGGCGGCACCCCCTTGAAAAGATATCAAGGGGGCCCAAAGATCAGCTCAGGCGGGACAGAAACCCGTCGCAGAGTGCAAAGGTAAAAGCTGGTCTGACTGAATCCTCCACAGTAAGGGATTCAGGGGCGAAAGCCGGGCTTAGCGAACATCCAGATCCCCATTGGTGGGGGTTGGATATGACAGAAAAATTACCCCGGGGATAACAGGCTTGTCGCGGGCGAGAGTCCATATCGACCCCGCGGCTTGGTACCTCGATGTCGGCTCTTCCTATCCTGGTCCTGCATAAGGGGCCAAGGGTGAGGCTGCTCGCCTATTAAAAGGGAACGTGAGCTGGGTTTAGACCGTCGTGAGACAGGTCGGACTCTATCTGCTGGGAGTGCTGGTCGCCTGAGGGGAAAGGGTCCCCAGTACGAGAGGAACGGGACGTTGTAGCCTCTAGTTTACCGGTTGTCCGACAGGGCATTGCCGGGCAGCCACGCTGTCTTGGATAAGGGCTGAAAGCATCTAAGCCCGAAGCCATTCCCGAAAATAGGCGGCCATTCCATGACACTTGAAGCCTTGGCAACAGGGCGTCAGTCATGGACGAGGGCTCCCGTAGAAGACGGGGTTGATGGAGCCGGGGTGTACGCATCAAGACCTTCGGGTCGAGGTGTTCAGCCCGCGGCCCCCAATCGCCCGAGGTGTCGGGCCCAAAGGCGGGTGACTGAGCGATATTGGAAAGGGCTTAGAGAAAGAGAAGAATGGGCCTATCCTATGCATGGTGAAGAATGCTGAGCTAGAGTAGTCTAGACATAGATATTTTTTCCTTAAATACTATGTTGCAGGTCTTAACACGCAATAAATAGTGTGTGTTTTCTTATTTTTGTGGTTCGGCATACATTATGAGGTAGCCTTGATATGGGAAGAAATAGACGGTGCTGTGCTGTCCTAGAGCATATTGGTGAGTTGTTCGAAAGACTATAGCGTCTATATCTTGAAGGCGCTTAACGCACTCTTTGAAAGCGGATAGGCTTTCAACTATTATTTGCACACCGTTGCCGTAGGCTTTCTCGACTATTTCATTATTTGTTACATCAACAACCTTGTATGCGTTTGCATGCTTGCGTTTGTGAGCAATGGGTTTTGTCAGAGAACTTTTCTTCTTTGTCTTCCTCGTTCTCTGTATCTTCTTAGTTTTCGTCTTGCTCAACCTTAAAGCCTCTGAAGAAATTTGTGTTGATTTCGTTCATCTTAAAACTTGTGAACTGTGAATACTAATCTTGAATGCACGCATCTTTTTCCAAAAACTCTTATTCTTCACGTTAGATTAATAAACGGGGAATGAAGAGTTTAGAAATGGGAGGGACTCTGTTATCTTTATGTGGATAGCTTCTAACCATTGATTAGTAGGGGAAAATAAGAGGTGGTTAGTAAAGTTCTCGGAAGGATGGAAATTCTAAAAGGCTTCATTCAAATCCCTACCAAGAACCGAAAAGAGCTAATTGGAGATTTATCAACACCATGTGAAACTCTTGTAAACGGACACATAGCAAGAGTTGATAATTACGGAAGACTCTGGTCATCATTCCTAAAAAACAGATTCCCTCCGGGCAGTCAAGTACAATTAACCAAAACTAAAGAAGGATTCCAAGTTAGCCTCCTTGAAAGCGGGTATAAAGAGAAGAAAAAGAAAGACAAAAAAACCAGACAAAGGAAAACGCGTAAAGGAGGAACCAAAACCAGTTCTTTCGGCTCTCCAGGAAGAATCGGGCATGACTCATCAAAATTTTACAACAGCAGACTATACGAGAACATACCTATAGAAAAAAAGAAAGTGGTTTACTTAGAAAACGAAATCAGAAAGGAGTTTTTAAATAAAAACTTCTGCAAAAGCAGCGAAAACATGGATGAGCTACCCAACAACAGCGTCCATTTAATGGTAACATCTCCACCATACAATGTGGGCAAGGACTATGACAAAGATTTTACACTAGATGAATACAGAGCTTTACTTAAACGGGTTTTCACAGAAGTACACAGAGTTTTGGTTCCAGGCGGCAGAGCATGCGTCAACATAGCCAACCTAGGAAGAAAACCCTACATACCCTTACATAGCTGGATCATCCAAGACATGCTCGATATTGGCTTTCTCATGAGAGGAGAAATCATATGGGACAAAGGCTCAAGCGCCGCTGCCTCCACAGCCTGGGGCAGCTGGCTTTCTGCAAGCAACCCTACATTAAGAGACATCCACGAGTACATAATGATCTTTTCAAAAGACACATTCAGCAGAAGAAAGGCAAAAGGAAAAAAAGACACCATCACACGAGACGAATTCTTGGAATGGACAAAAAGCATTTGGAGTTTCCCCGCCGAATCAGCCACGAGAATAGGTCATCCCGCCCCCTTTCCCGTAGAGCTGCCTTTAAGACTCATTAAGCTGTATACTTTTGAAGGAGATGTCGTCCTAGACCCATTCATGGGCAGCGGAACAACCGCCATAGCTGCCCTCCAAACTAACAGATATTACATTGGCTATGATATAGATGAAAAATACATTGAACTAGCAGAGAAACGAATAAAAAACTTCCTAAGCAAGCGATCTCAAGCAAAGTTAGCCCATTTTTCACATCTTTGAGGTTAAGATTACCCTTCTCTCCAATAATCAACCCATCGCCGATAGGGATCATATTCTATTCTGGAACGTTGCCAAACTATTTTTATCGACTTTGTATTTTTGTCCTCCATGAGCATTAGTAAACCTTCTTTGCTGATTTCAACGCCTCTAGGATTCGTTCCAGGTTTTGGAAGCTTAAGATATTTCTCTCTTCCCACATTCCTAAGAATTCTTTGTTGCACTTCAATAGGTATATAGAAAAAGCCACCCACGCCGTTCCATTTAATTTGAACGAGTATGATGTCGCATGTTGGAGTATAGGTCTTAAAGAATTCTCGTGCTTTTTGAGCATCTACTGTCCATATAATCTTAACTCCACCCATTCCCGTAATAGTCTTAATAGAAACAGGATGACCAAATAATTTTACGTCAATCTCTCGTTCAGTGATAGGAATCTGAGTTTCAACATTCTCTTCTCCAAATTTGTAAATTAACAATGCGATTACAATTTTTTCACGAAGTGAACCTACCTCCATTCCAATTTTTCCAGCTCGTGAACTCTCTAATTCAGCAAGCTGAAACAAAAAGGGCAAACGTCTTCCAATTTTATCCACAAGTTCCTTATCTTCAAATATTTCAACCAAACGGCTCGGCATTCTATGTCTTCCTCAACCTCATTTTAATCTGCTTAAGCTTATAGCTAACCTTACCTAAACTTGGCGGCTAAAGCTTTCAACCATAAGGTCCCATATAGATTGTTCAAGCTCTTCACATATGCTTTGCGATTTTTCAATCATTTCTAGACTTGGGATGTAATTATGCTGGAGTTTTCAAGACTCTTAGTGGTTGCGATTTCTCAGTTCTATTATTAGGGGCTGGTGAGCTGGCGGACGGCTTCGGATGCACAAGCATCTGAGGAAATTGCAGAAAAGTTAAATATTACTCATTATATTGATAATACTGGTAATACTCATGAAAAAAGCAGCACGAGAAGAGAAGATGGTTAGGACGAGCGTGACAATTCCGAAGTCTCTAAAGGAAAAAATGGATAAAGTTGACATCAACTGGAGCGCAGCCCTAAGAGAAGCCATCAGACGAAGAATCGACTATGAACACCAAAAAAACACAGTTGAAGCCGTGCTAATAAACGAGAGGCTGAGGAGAAAGGCTCCAGAAGGGTGGGACAGCACTAAGGTGATAAGGCTTTGGAGAAGCAAAAGGCGGTGGTCGACGCCTCCATAATCGTAAAATGGTTCCTCGAAGAAGAGCACTCAGAAAACGCTAGACTCCTAAGGGACTCCTTCCTCACAGAAGCGTTGACCATATCCGTTCCAAGCCTCCTCTTCTATGAAGTCCTAAACGCCTTGAGATACAGCGGAATGTATAACGAAGATGAACTGGCTTTAGTTGCGAGGTCTCTGTCCCAATACGGCTTCGACGTATGGGAACCAAAAGGAAAACTCTACGAAAAAACGGCAAAGTTGAGTCTAAAGCAAGACATATCCACTTACGATGCAGCCTACTTGGCATTAGCCGTACAACTTAAAGCAACCTTCTACACAGCAGATTTAGAACTATTGCAAAAGTTCCCCAAAAACACTCAACACATAAAAACCTTTAAACCCACCGTTTAAAACCCTAAAGGAAATCGCTCATAAAGAACATGAACATACCAAAAAAGCTTTTCCAAAACTCTTATTCGTTACGATTCCTTAGTTTTATTATTAGGGGCTGGTGAGCTGGCGGACGGCTTCGGATGCGTAGTCATCTGAGGAAACTCCGTCCACACCGCAGACTCGCAACGTCCAAATTAAGGACGTAAGACGAGAGTCTTGGCTCCAGAGCAGAAACGGAACGTCCACTCAACCCATGACCATGATGCGTTCTAACTCGTTGAGAATGTTGAGTGTGAAACGTTGAAACGGCTGACCTGCGAGGTGGAAGGGCAAATAGGCGTCGATGAGGTTCTGCGGGAGACGCGGGTAGCCCGTTTAGTTGAATGCCGTCTATTAAAAAACAGAAGGCGGGTTATGACCAGCACACCAGCCCTTAACAGTCAACAATAGTGTAGCCATATTAACCAAAAAATGCACTTACACACGCTTTTTTCATGCACAAAAACATTATAGCACACCGATGAAAATAATAGAACTTTGCTGAAAAACATTAAACAATCAAGATGGAGGTGAAAAAACTGGGGAAAAGCCTGCTGAAACTTCTTTCTAAGGAAGACTTGGATAAGATTCATTACGCTACGGCGCAAGTGCTGGAGAAAACAGGCGCCAAATTCCTCCACGATGAGGCTTTGGACATCCTTGAAAAGAACGGCGCAATAGTGGACCGGAAGACGAAGATAGCAAAGATACCCGA
>QMYO01000172.1 GCA_003662715.1 Candidatus Bathyarchaeota archaeon
CTCCATGATTTAGGCTTGGAGAGTTTTACCTAATCGTTTTTGGGCTTCTTCTAGAAAAATATTATAGAAAGTGGTTTTAACTCTTGTGCAAGCTATGCTTCTACTCTTTTTCTTGTTTTCGCTTGACCTGAAACTTTTTTGCTATATTTTTAACAAATTCTTTGACTTTTTTAACATCCCCATAAACAAGCATATACCCGTTTTTTTGCATTTTGCATGAAAGACTATTTTCTTTAGCTAATCTTTCTATTTCGCTCTTGGAAGTTTCTTCTGAAATCTGAATTCGCACCCAGTGTTCACCACGTGGGATTCCAGCGACAAATTTAATTGCGGGTTTTTCTTCCTTCTCAGGAGCCTTTCTAGCCTCTTCCAGTTTCTTCATCCAACGTTCAACATGGGCTGCACCGAATTTTTCTTGCACCGTGAACATGAGATAGGACTCTACATTTTCCAAATACGTCTCAATTCTTGAAAGATTTTCAACATGTGCGGGGTCAGCTTTGAGAATCTGTATCATAGTCTTGGCAGAATGTAAATCGGTCATCACGTGTTTTGGGATAGTTTCTCCTCTCTTCCGAATTTCCGTGATCAAATCAGCCAATACGTTCCATGCTTCGCCATAACCCATTTTCAATATCACTTCAGCCGTTTTTACTCGTCACGTATCCATTATTTTCTTTCCTTTAAGTTTTCTGCATAACTGTTTTATATCGGCTTCTCTACAACTGAACAAGCAAAATGCGTTTGATTCGTGAGGTGATGAAATGAGTGTATTCGCGGTGCCCGGAGCTTACGATCGAGCCATAACAGTGTTTTCCCCAGATGGGCGCCTTTTTCAGGTTGAATACGCCCTCGAAACGGTGAATCGCGGAGCAACCATATTGGGAATTGCTTGCTCTGAAGGAATTGTATTGGGGGCGGAAGAGAAAATTGAAACAAAACTACAAGACCCAAAATTCACATGGAAACTTTATGAGATAGACGATCATCTAGGCGCTGCGGTCGTCGGTTTGGGATCGGACGCCCGCATTCTCATTGACCAAGCCAGAGTTTACTCGCAAAGCAACCGATTGATGTATGATGAACCCATCGATGTGGAGATTTTAACAAAGCGTGTAGGAGACATAAAACAACTGTATACTCAACACGCTGGAGTCAGACCCTTCGGGGTTTCAATCATTATAGGTGGTATAGACAAAACAGGAAACCGATTGTTCTCAACAGATCCAAGCGGCTCCTACAGAGGGTATAAAGCTGTTGCGGTGGGAGTTGGTCGCGAAACGGTTGAAGCCATCTTAAAGAAAGAATATAGAGAAGACATGAAACTTGAGGAAGCAATTAAACTGGCTGCGAAATGCCTAATTAAGGCACTTGAGGCAAGAGGAGAAGCGTTAAGGTTCAAGTTAGCTGTGATCCCAGCTACAACAAAAAAGATTCGAATGCTTACCGATGAGGAAATTGAAGGATATAAGAAGGGTCTCCAAGGCAGTGGAGCCCAATGAGTGAGCGTTTCACAGTTGCGCGTTTAACCCATGAAGGAGAACACTTCGAGATCCTTGTCAAACCGCAGCCAGCTCTTTCCTACAGACGTGGAGAAACCACATCGATCTCAGAAGTGTTAGTCACTGACACCATCTTCACAGACGCCAACAAAGGGTTGAAATCTTCAGAAGATAAATTGTCTAAAGTCTTCGGAACCACGGATCCTCTTAAAATAGCGAGTATAATCCTGAAGAAGGGTACATTACAGTTAACCGCTGAGCAACGACGACAATTAATCGAAGACAAGCGAAAACGCATTGTCTCCTTCATATCCCGCCAATGTGTTGACCCGAAAACAAACCTTCCTCATCCTCCAATGCGCATAGAGCAAGCGATGAGGCAAATCCACTTCTCCATTGACCCTTATAAAGAAGTTGAGGAACAAGCAAAAGAAATCGTAAAGCTTTTGCGCCCAATCCTACCTCTCAAAATGGAGAAGATCTCCGTAGCCATCCGTATTCCACCTGAGCACGCAGCTAAAGTTTACGGAACCGTTAAGGGATTCGGCACCATTAGACGTGAAGAGTGGCGGGCTGACGGGTCATGGTCTGCTGTTGTGGAATTACCCGCTGGGCTTTATGGACCCTTTCTAGAAAAGCTTGGAGACATGACTCGGGGTAAACTTGAAGCGAAAATGGTTAGATAATTAAATTTTTATTATGCAAGGTGATGAAGTTGCCTATTTTCTATGAAAGAAAACAGATTGTAACTCCCGGAGATTTGTTGGCGGAAAACGATTACTTAGCAGGCGAAAACACATACAAGGAAGATGGAAAAATTTACGCTACGCGAATTGGACTTGTCGATTATGATAATCGCAAAGTTTTTGTGGTTGCTTTGAAGGCGTTTTACGTTCCATACGTTGGAGATTTGGTCATAGGAAAAGTGATTGAGGTTTCTCTAGGCGTATGGTTATTAGACATCAAGGCGCCATATCCCGCGGTGCTTCGAGCCTCAGATGCTCTTAATCGACCGTTTAAGCCTCAGAGAGACGAGTTGTCCGCCATATTTGACGTAGGCGACCTTGTCATAGCTAAAATAGTTGCCTATGACCGAACACGTGATCCTCTATTAACTGTGAGCGAGCCGGGTCTCGGAAAAATCAAGCATGGACAGATTGTTGAGATTACTCCTACAAAGATTCCTCGAGTCATTGGTAAAAAGGGCTCAATGATAACTATGTTGAAGCAAGAAACGGGTTGCCAAATAACTGTTGGTCAAAACGGCGTAATTCTTGTGAGTGGCAAGACTCCTGAAGATGAGCAACTAGCGATTATGGCTCTTCGCAAAATTGAGGAGGAAGCCCATACGAGTGGGTTAACGGATCGCGTGACTGAGATGATTAAAAATGAAAAGAGAGGTGTTTAATATGGTTAAGAAGAAAACTGAAAAATTGATAGATAAAAATAATCTTAGGGTAGATGGAAGAGAATTAAATCAGTTGAGACCTATAAAGTTAGAAGTTGGCGTTCTCGGTAACGCTGATGGCTCTGCATACATTGAACAAGGAAAGAACAAGATTCTCGCTGCGGTGTATGGACCAAAGGAAATTCATCCCAAACACTTAGCTGCGCCGGATCGAGCAGTGCTTCGCTGCCGTTACCATATGGCGCCGTTTTCGGTTCAAGAAAGGAAGTCACCTGCCCCTTCAAGAAGGGAAGTGGAGCTTTCGAAGGTGATTAAAGAAGCTCTTGAACCCACAATCTTTGTAGAGTATTATCCACGAACTTCTATTGATATGTTCATCGAGGTTCTGCAAGCTGATGGTGGAACAAGATGTGCAAGCTTAACTGCGGCTTCTTTGGCACTGGCTGACGCAGGTATCCCTATGCGGGATTTAGTGGCGGCATGTGCAGCGGGGAAGGTTGATGGACGTTTGGTGCTGGACTTGAATGATGTTGAAGACAAGGAGGGTGAGGCGGACTTGCCTTTAGCATGGATACCTTCATTAAATGCCGTAACGTTGCTTCAGATGGATGGAAGGGTAACGCTGGAAGAGTTTGAGCAGCTTGTGAACATGGCGGTGGAAGGTTGTAAACAGATATACCAGTTTCAAAAAGAGGCTTTAAAAGCAAAATACATAGCAGTTAAGGAGGAAGTGCAAGAATGAAATATCCAATCGTGATTCGCGTGAAACAGAAGCGGATTGCTCAGCTGGTTTCTCATGGAAAGAGACTGGATGGACGAGGGCTCACTGACTATCGTGAACTCCAAATAGAAACAGGAGTTGTTGGACGCGCTGAAGGCTCCGCTCGTGTGCGTCTAGGAAAAACTGAGGTTTTGGTAGGGATAAAAATTGACGTTGGCGAACCATTTCCCGACGTGCCAGATAAAGGTGTCCTCACCGTGAACGCTGAGCTGGTGCCTCTTGCTTCACCCTCATTTGAGCCAGGACCACCTAATGAAAACGCTGTGGAACTCGCGAGAATCGTTGATAGAGGCATACGCGAGTCAAAGGCAATTGCTCTTGAGGAGTTGTGTGTGGAGCCTGGTAAAAAAGTCTTCATAGTCTTCGTTGATGTTTATGTTCTTAATCATGATGGAAACCTTATAGATGCCTCAGCTATGGCGGCGTTAGCTGCTTTGCTTAACACTAAGATGTTCAATTATGAGGTGAAGGAAGGTGAAATTGAGGTGAAGCCGGGTTATACTCCGCTTCCAGTGAGAGATTATCCTGTGGCTGTGACTTTTGCTAAGATAAATGATAAGCTTATTGTGGACCCGTGGTTGGAAGAGGAGCAGGTTATGGATGCAAGGCTTACTATAACAACGGACAAGGATGGGAATATTTGTGCGTTACAGAAGGGTGGGTACGGCTATTTCACGACGCAACAGATTTTAGAAGCTGCGAAAATAGCTAAAGAAAAGGCGGAGGAACTGCGAAAGCTAGTGGTGAAAGGTTGAATGGGTAAGCGAAAGCGGAAAAAGAAGGTGGGTCCCGCAAGAGGACTTGGAGCCCGTTATGGTTCAACTGTGAGAAAGCGTTATGTTGAAGTTCTTTCAGGGGTGAAGAAAGCCCATAAGTGTCCCCAGTGTGGCAATGCTTCGGTTCGGAGGAAAAGCGTTGGCATATGGAGTTGCAGAAAATGCGGGTTCACCTTCGCGGGTGGCGCCTACGTTCCAGTTACGAAGTTGGGTATCGTAGCAAAGCGAACAGCGAAGGGTGCTCCAACTATCGAGGTGCCTCTGGAAGAGGAAAAATAGAGTGATTTTGTTAACGACCTCTCGGAGGCCAACGCCAAGGATACGGACGTTTTGCCGTGACCTCGCTCGTTCTATTCCTAATGTTGTTCGAGTTAATCGTGGCAAGTTGAGTCTTGATGGTGTAGCTGAGAGAGCTATTGAATTTGACGCTGACCGAGTTGTTATCATTAATCGATGGAAGGGTGGACCTGGAAAAATTGAACTTTTCGAAGTAGGGCAAGAAGGTTTAGTGTTGGTTCCTCCTATAA
>QMYO01000173.1 GCA_003662715.1 Candidatus Bathyarchaeota archaeon
GACAATACTGTGAATGGCAAGCCTCTCGTCTACCTTGAAGGGGCATCAGACACGTCAGTTATGGAGGCGGGGCAAGTAATACTCGTAAGTTGTAATAGCATAAGGGTGGAGAACCTCAGCCTTTTAAACACAATTGTTGGTGTTCAGATATGGAATACAAACAACACGATTATCTCCGGAAACAACATAACAAACAACAATTGCGGAGTCTATCTCGAATACTCTTACAACAACAGTATAAGCGGGAATAACATAGCAAATAATGACTGGGAAGGCATCGATATTCGGCATCATTCTTCAAACAACACCATAGTCGGGAACAACATAACAGCAAACAACGGGGATGGCATCCGACTCTATCATTCTTCCAACAACAGCATAAGCGGAAACAACATAACAAACAACCGGCGTGGCATCTGGCTCGGTTGGTCATCCAACAACAGCATATGCGGAAACAACATAACAAACAACCGGCGTGGCATCTGGCTCGAATATTCTTCCAACTATAACAGCATAGTCGGGAACAACATAACAGCAAACAACGGGGATGGCGTCTGGCTCAGCTATTCTTCAAACAACACCATAGTCGGGAACAACATAACAGCAAACAACGAGGCTGGCGTCGGGCTCCAGCATTCTCACAACAACAGCATAGTTGAGAATGTCTTTGTTGACGGTGGCTTGGTTGTTTTGGATTCTTATGGTAGTGTGGTTGTGGATAACTCGGTGAATGGTAAGCCTCTGGTTTATTTTGAGGGCGTGTCAGACGTTGCGGTGGAAGACGCTGGGCAAGTGATACTCGTAAACTGCACCCGCATAACCGTGGAAAACCTCAACCTATCCCGAACAATCATCGGCGTGCAATTATGGGAAACAACCAACACCACAATATCAGGAAACCACATAACAAACAACGTGGCTGGCATCGGGCTCTGGTATTCTTCCTACAACAGCATAAGCGGGAACAACATAGCAAACAATCAGTATGGCATCTATTGCTGGGGTTCCTCAAACAACGTTATTTACCATAACAACTTCATAGACAACTCTCAACAAGTGTACTTTTGGGAGGCTGGCTATGCTAATGTTTGGGATGACGGTTATCCTTCTGGCGGGAACTACTGGAGCGATTATGCTGGTGTGGATGCAGATGGTGATGGTATAGGTGATACTCCATATGTTATTGATGAAAACAACACGGACCGCTATCCGCTTATGAGCCTTTGGATACCTCCTGAGCATGATCTTGTTGTGTCAATAACAGCTCCAGCATCCTTAAGTCTCGGCGACTCATCTTCACTCAAAGCAACCGTCACAAACCAAGGATCAAATGATGAAGCCACTGTAGAACTGTCGCTTCTCATCAACGGCTCCGTATCGAACTCAACAACTATCCCCATTCTACAATCAGGTAGCTCATACACGCTTACCTACCTATGGACCCCTACAGAACAGGGAACATACAACGTAACTGCGTATGCCCGCCCAGTGCCAGGCGAAGCATCCGTAGAGAACAATCAAATGACCAAATTTGTAACCGTTTCGACTGCCCCTACCCCTCCAGAGGTGCAGGTTGGGGTTAAGGCTGGCGACTGGATAAAGCTTGAGTATACGGTTAGCGGTTGGCCTGCTGGGCAGCCATATCCCGAATGGCTGAAAATAGAGTTTCTCAGCGTAGAAGGAACAAACGCTACTGTGCGGGTGACTATGCACATGTCTGATGGAACAGAGCAAAACGACACTGTGCCCATAACGATCGGCGGTGGCGGCGAAGCCTTGGGGCTTTCTGGGCTTGTTATCCCCGCTAACTTGACGGTAGGCGACTCCGTGTATATAAGTGGTTATGGCAACGTTACATTAGCTGGCGAAACTACAAGGAGTTATGCCGGGGCAAGCAGAACCGTTGTTTACGCAAGCTTCTCGCAGTATGGAACCCAGCTCACCTATTACTGGGACAAGCAGACAGGAGTAATGGTTGAGGCATCCACAACCTCAGACAGCGTAACAGCCACGGCCAAGGCAACAGAGACAAACATGTGGCAGGCTGAAACCAGAGAAACCATATACATTCGTGCGGATGGAAGCATCGAGCCTGTGGATGCTCCTATTTCTACGTTTGACAACGTTACTTACACTTTGACTGATAACATTGCAAGCAGTGCAGATGGGATTGTAGTTGAAAGAGACAACATAGTGATTGACGGCGCTGGATACACGCTTCAAGGAACAGGAATCGGAACGGGAGTAGACTTGTCTCAGAGAAGCAACGTAACAATCAAGAACACCATAATTACAACGTTCTATTTTGGCATCTTGCTCAATTCTTCTTCCAACAACATTATTAGCGGGAACAACATAACAGCAAACAACAATGTTGGCGTCTATCTCACCAATTCCTCTAATAACACTGTTTCTGGAAACAAAATAACAAACAACTGGCATGGCATCGCTGGGTTCGATAGGTCTTCAAACAACAGCATATTTGGGAACAACGTAACAGACAACGGGTATGGTATCTATCTCAGATATTCTTCAAACAACAATAACATTTACGGAAACACTGTAATAGCGAACACTCAGATTGGCCTCTATCTCGGCTGGTGTTCCCAGAACGCTCTCTTTGGAAACGACATAACAAACAACCACCACGGCATCTTTCATGCCCACTCTCTAAATAACGCCATTTCTGAAAACAACATAGCAAACAACGATGATGGCGTCTTTCTCTGCAATTCCTCTAACAACAGGTTTTATAATAACAACTTCATAGGCAACACACAACAGGTCTATGATTGGTCATGGGATGAGCCATATTGGCCTCCTTCCGTGAATGTTTGGGATGATGGCTATCCTTCTGGCGGAAACTACTGGAGCGACTATACGGGTGTTGATGCTGATGGCGATGGAATAGGTGATACGCCTTACATTATAGACACAGATAATAGGGATAGGTATCCTTTGATGAATCCTTGGGGCAGTGGCACACCAGTTGCCAGTTTCAGCTGGTCTCCGTCCACTCCAGAAGTTGGAGAGCTTGTTACCTTTGATGCTTCAGCTTCCCTGCCTGTTGGCGGTGAAATCGTCAGTTACGAGTGGGATTTTGGAGATGGAAACCATGCGACAGGCGAAATCGTCACTCACGCTTATGACTCTGCAGGCACCTACACGGTCACATTAATCGTCACTGATAGCGAAGGCTTGTGGGATGTTGAACAGAAACAGATAGAAGTTAAAGCGCCTCCTCCACCCTTAACAGTTTCAATCTCACCAACATCAGCCTCAATCCTTGTAGGTCAATCAGTAACCTTCGCATCAACAGTTTCAGGAGCCACATCAGACACTTGGACTTTCACGCCAACAGAAAGCGGAATATTCTATGTATACCTAAAAGTCACAGATGCTGAGGGCAACACTGCCCAGTCAGACACAGCTCGCATAACGGTTGCAGCCGTTCCTGTTGGAGGCTACTCAATCCCGATACAAGCACCAGCAACAGCAAAGCCCCTAACACCCTACCTAATCCTAACAGCAATCCTAACAATAGCCTACACAACAATCAAACGCAAAACAACCAAGAAAACAAAAAAGCAACAATAAAATCTCGCACACAACAACGCCAACAGATTTGTTAACCCCGTTTAGGAATCGCCACTACCCAGAACATACCAGAAAACCTTAAGAAAATCTTATGGTAGCCCGGGAGAGATTCGAACTCCCATTTCCAGATCAAGCTTACAAGCGGTTTATGGCTAAGTTAAGGGCTTCTAATAGTTTGCCGAATTATTGGGGTTCTTCCAGAATAGGTAAACTTTCGTCTGCAATAAGAAACCGCAGACTTTTATTAAGTGTGCAAGTCTTTCAAGGCTTGTTTTCCTTACTGCTTTTGCGTAGGCTTCTTTTCTGCCGAATGGCATGTGACAGAAGAAGTATTTCATAAACCGTCCATGCGAATGCTTAATGAATGCTTCCCTTATTGTTTGTATTTCTTTTTCGCTTAGCCTGTTGAGCATGTTCAAAACGTATTTTTCGCTTCCCAAAAGGCGAATGTTGAAGCCGAGTTTGCTTAAAACTTCTGCTATAGCTAAGGCTTCTTTTGGCGGGGGCTGCTCAGCTATTTTCTGCATCCCAGCTTTCTCTGCGAAGGGGTTGTATTTTGCCATAACAGCGGGCATTTCCACGTAGGGTGTTCCAGCCTTAGCCAGTGTTTCACGCACAAGCTTAACGCCTAAGCCTATGGTGCGATATTTTGGGTGCACAACAACGCGGCTGATAATGCTCAACTTCGCGTTTAACTCTTTTATACTCATTTTAGGTAAAACTTTGCGCCTTCCGAAACATGTGGGCGGCGGATAAGAGTAAACTATGACTCCGCATAGTTCTTCCCCGCGTTTAAGGCAGAAGATTTTTCGTAGTGCGGCTATGCGGTGGCTTCTGTAGTGGAAGCCTGCGAGTTTCCGCCAGTCTTTTGTTGTGCCTTCCTCAACATGCATTTCCTTGACGAGGCTGCATTCTTTGGTTGGCGCATTCGGATAGTAATTGACGCTTATCTCTTTCCCGAATTTTTTGTGAATGTGCACTGAAGGGCTTAGGTCTTCAAACAAGTCTGTGTGAGTTGTCGCTACGAGAACAGCTTTGCCTTGTTTTCTTGCGAGTTTTTGAAGGTTGTAGGCTACGATTTTGGCTGTGTCTCGGTCAAGGGTTGCTGCGAACTCGTCCATTATCCAGAACCGGGCTTGGCTTTCAATCATTTTAGCGATTTTGTATCGGTATTTCTGTCCATCGCTGAGTTGCTCGTAGCTACGTAGGAAAAGGAAAGCATCGTTTAAGCCTACCCTGCTGAGAAGCTCCAAGCCTTCGCTTAAATTTTTGCCAATGGTTTCGATTAGGGGTAAGTGTTTAGGAGGCTTTATGTCAGCTATATTTATGCATGTTAACCCCATGTCTTGGCGGATGTCCTTTTCTAAAGCCTTTAACA
>QMYO01000174.1 GCA_003662715.1 Candidatus Bathyarchaeota archaeon
CTTTCCGGGCTGGGGTTAAAAGAGATAATTACTAAAGTGAGCAGATACATGCCAACCTTTATTATTGTAACTTCGACAAGAAGGAAAGTTCTAACCAAAAAGACAGTCAAAAGACTTTTCGTAATTGCGATTATTATGCCAATTATTTTCTTTAATTCTCTGGCTACAATTAGTTCAAATAAATGGTGTCCGTACGTTTCTTCGCAAGTTGAAGCCGCTAAATGGTTAAAACAGTACATAGAAGGTAGAACAGGTATAATCGTCATTCCATCTCACAGATCCGGCATTGGTGATATGGGACTTATGGAATATGTGGGGATAACTAATGCGATATGCTGGGAAAATCGGGCACTGGTTGAAAATATGATGGGTGTAACCTCCTTTGAGGAACTAAGAGAACTCATCCGCATCAATTATCCTGATAAAGATGAAGCCTACTTTTTCATAAGTCAAAGATGGATAAGAAGCTATGAAAGAGAACATAATTTCACTGTTCTAAAGATTCTTGAAGGTATGAGCCTAAACGGAGAGATCGTGGAGAAAATATTCGATCAAGACGTTCTGATTTTTAAAATTGATTTGCACAAGAATGTAGTAATCGTAAAGGATGATGATGACGGAATGGACAAGTGGGTAGGCATTTCCTTTAATGATAGAAAGGCAATGAAGATATTATTCTTAGAGAAGAACCTAAACATCAGCTCAGTGAACCTATTAATGTACTTGAAAAAAAGAGATTTTGACGAGTCAGGAGCCTATGAAGGAAATTGGTCTCTTATCGTTAACGGTTACAATCATACTTATAGCTGGGATGATATATTAGAAGGAGGGGGTTGGGTAAAAAAGGAGATACCTACATCTGAAATCTTAGAAGGCGAGAATCAGATAATCATACTTAAACAATCTCCAGACCACATATTCATAGGATTAGATACAGACACCGACTTCAATCAATCAGCCTTCTACGCCTTTGGGAAATGGGATTATGAAAAACTGGGCAAATGGTATGGAACTTTTAATGGAGAATACATGATCAGACTTGTAGCCGTAATCAATGATTGAAATATTGCTCTTCAACTATCGCTTTGTTATTTGTTCCTTCATCCCAAATTGCTCTATTACCAATAGTCATAAAATGATTATTGATAGACAAACCCCATCTACTTGCACTTTTCCAATGAATGCCATTATTAACCGCATAAATGTAATTCCCTTGAATCGTTATACCTTGACCTCTATCCACAACTATCGCATCAACATCCATTCGCTCGGCGCCATTGAAATAGCAACTCATGATTGTAATTGATCGAGCATAATTAGTCCCAGCAGTATGATTTATTGTTATGAATACGCCTGCTATATTTCTTTCAAAATGAGAATTTATGACGGCAGTGCTATGAACAAAATCTAAATAAAGGTCACCATTGACATTATTCTGAGAAATGACACCAGTGATATGATAATTTCCTCTACTTGTTATATAGATCCCATAATTCCCATTACCTTCAACCCAAGAATCCTCAATCCTACTCGCTTGGGATCGGTCTTCCATAAAAATTCCATATCCACCATTATTGTTCACCCATACATTACGAATTGTCATTCCATAGCTATGATGAATATGAATACCCGTTGCACCAACATTAACAACTCGAACATTCTCAATCATACTCTCGCCAACGCAGAATTCAAAATAAATTCCATCACCTTCCGCTCCATTCCCTTCGATGGATAAATCGGAAATTCTAACTCCATGCATAGGCTTAACATCATCTTGTCCAAGAGTCGTAATGATCGGAGCACCATCTGTTATTTTAGAATTTAACTTAACAACCCACATTCCCTCTCCGACTAACCATACAAAACTTTTTAGAACAAGAGAAAAAGCCAAATAATAGATTCCTGCTTTAATGGATATTTTTCCCCCATTTGTCAAAGCGTTTATTGCATCTTGTATAACTTTGCTAGCGTCTGTTCCTGAGTAATCTATGGCTCCTGTTTTTCCGTTCCTAGCATAGTAAATTGAACCTTCCTTAAAAATAATGTAGCTAGCGCCCTCCATCCCACCAAACTCAAAACCCCCCTCAGATTTCACCAACCCAGGAGAGCTAACAACGTAACGTCCAGTTATTACTCCAGCAACAAAAACAAAAGTGACCGCCAAGGCAACAGCTAAAACCTTCCCAAACCCATCTTTAGATTTCATATTTTCATATGTAACAAAAACCATTCTTAGTTATTCTTCACAATTCTGAATCAGACAAAATAGAATCCAAACAATTTACACGCATAAAAAAAGAGGAGTTTGCGGGAGATTTTGGCGGGTGAAGCTTGAATACCTCACCCCGGCCACTTTTTAACTGCCCCGTCTACTTTTTGACATTTTGTCGCTATTTACGTTTTCTAAAAAACATTAGTACATCCTTTTTCGCAGATATACTCAAAGCCAGCTTGAAGCAAAACTTTTATCTCGTCTAGGTTGTTGGTAACCTTAATGTGGGACTTATTGTCTGCCTTATCAAACGTCATCTGTTTAACGTTTATGTAAATCTCTGTGCTTTGGAAGCTTTTGTGGTATTCCATAATGGTTAAGATGGCTGAAAAGGAGGAAAAAGAAAACAGTATGCTATACTACTGTAACGTTTCCTCCAATAAAGATTCCTAGAACAGCTGCAAGTACTTCAGTTGAAGCAATAGCTATGCCTAAGCAAAATGATAGTGTTACCACCCAAACTAGCTTCAATTTAATTCACACAAAATCTCGATTTCTAAGCTTTAAATAAATTGTGAATTCAAAATCCACATTCATAAATAGCTCATGTTACTCTTCGTTTCATCAGTTACTTCTTTTCTAAACATCATGGAGTCCACATACGCTCAGAATTTTTTCGAAATTTTCTCGTGTACGCTGTTGCTTATAAGTCCTTAAGGCTTTGACCAGTTCTTGCTGGTTGATTTCGCCGAGTTTATTCATTATCATTTTTGCAACTTGACTTCTCATGAAGAGGAATTGGCAAATAGAGGTTACGTTGGACACCCTTCGGTGGAGACTGGCAGTTTCGAAATCTATTAAGTACGGATTATCGTTCACATCTATGATGATATGTTTTGGGGCTCTACTTAGTTCTCCGTGATCTAAGCCGTTTTCATCCAGCCTCCAGCACTGCTCCAAAATGGCTCGCAAGACTTTTTGAACCTTAGATTTTGTTTTCTTTCCCTTCAACGTTTCAATCCATTGTGGGAGTAGGGTTCCTTTAATAAACTCCATGAGGAGGAAGTTTTCGGTAGCTTTTAGGAGGCGTGGTCCAACACCGATGGAGTTCGCCTTTTTTAGCATTTCTGTTTCATGTTGCATTCCAACTCTATCCGCGTCTATTCTTCGAATTTTCAGCGCCGCTTTTCCTTGGTGGGTGATGGCGGTGACAACGATGCCTACGCATCCTTTGCCTAAAACTGGAATGTTGAAAGCGGTTTTTTCTCCAGTGAATTCTATGGCAGTTACATTGAGTTTTTTTAATTCTTTGATGCGGTGTTTCAGCTCTTTCAAGTCATGTCTAGGATAGCATATTATTTTTCCATACTTCTCGTTGAGGAGTTGCTTTAAGGGCACGGTTTCGCTTTGTTGCAAGGGAGGAGCCGCCTTAATGGATGTACTAAGGTATCAAAGGGGATGAACTGTCTCTTAAACGCATGTAATATTTCTTCCTTTTTCGCCCATTCGGATTAATGAATAGAAAGGTATGTGCCCTGAAATGATGATAAGGTTTGGTTTAAAAAGTAAGAGTGGTTATGGATGGAAGATTTGTCGTGCTGCTTTGATTCCTGTTCCAACCTCCACTGGATAATTGAGAGTATTCAATGCGTTTTCGAGAGCATCAACGGTACGAATGGTTTCGTTTTCAGAGATTATTCCCATACATCCAATTCTTATGATTAGTTTTTTGAGTTTGCCCTGTCCTCCCGACACTGAAACCTTGTGTTGTTCCTTCATGATTCTTCGAAGTTCAGTGTTGTCAACTCCCGACGGCATTCTAACAGCAATGATAGTGTTTGAACGAACCTTTCCGTTGGAAACAGTGTTCAGTTTCAACGCTTCAACAGCACTGTAAAATGCTTTAGCGCAGGTTGCATGTCGTTTAAATCGTTTCTCCAGTCCCTCCTCCCTTATCATTTTCAGCGCTTCGTCTAAAGCGTAGAAAAGGGGTATTGCTGGTGTGAAGGGTGTTTCAATTTTTGCAATGAAATCTCGCATTTTAACTAAGTCGAAATAGTAGGGTCTAGCCACTGTTTTTTCTATAACTTCCCAAGCTCGGTCGTTCACGGCGACCATGGCTAAGCCGGGTGGACATGCCAAACATTTCTGGCTTCCTGTCACGCAGATGTCTACGTTCCATTCGTCCATGGGTAATTTGTCTCCTCCGAGCACTGAGATGGCGTCCACGACTAGGAGGAGGTTGTTTTCTCTTGCTATTTTTCCGATTTTGGGGAGGTCGCGAACAGTAACGCCGGTGGATGTTTCGTTGTAAACGATGGCTATGGCTTTTGCATCCTTTTCTTTCTCTACTATCTGCGCTATTTGCTCTGCTGTTGGAGCCTCACCCCACTCTAGTGGCAACTCCACAGCCTTTCCGCCACAGCGAACAATTTTATCTCTCATTCTCTGACTGAATATGCCGAAAACTGGGATGATGACTTTGTCTCCAGGGTTTACTATGTTGCTGACGGCGCAGTAGACTCCGCCTGTGCCTGAGGCGGTTAGTGTGAAGACGTCGTTTTTGGTTTGGAAGACGTATCGTAGATTGTTTAGTATGCTTTCGTGAAGTGTGTGGAATTCTGTTCCTCTGTGGCCGATTATGGGTTTTGTCATTGCTTTTATAACTCGGTTGGAAACGTTGGTTGGTCCTGCTAACATTAAGAGATGCTTTTTTTCTTCCATAGGGAAACCTCTGCTAAGAGTTTGCTTAGAAGCATAGGC
>QMYO01000175.1 GCA_003662715.1 Candidatus Bathyarchaeota archaeon
ACCCATCTGCGAAGTGGAAAATGGAAACTAGTAAACCGTATTCTCTACAAAGGAAACGTTTACCTAACAAGAAATGAAGCTGCACGGCTACTAAGCGAAGAAGTAAGACGGCACATTGAAAAACGCTTAGAAGCAAAAGACACGCCAAAATTTCCCCCAAAAATAATCGAGTTAGCCAACAAAATAAAACAATTGTCCATAGAAAAAATAGGCAAAGCCGAAATGGAAGGCTTCCCCAAAAAAATCGTGCAAGCAGCTTTTCCGCCATGCATAAAAAACCTCTACAAAGCAATAACAAGTGGACGCCACTTATCACACATTGGACGCTTCACCCTAACATCATTTCTAGTAAACATAGGAATGCCCAGCGAAAACGTCATAGAACTATTCAAAAACTTTTCTGACTATAACGAAAGAATGACACGCTATCAAGTTGAACACATAGCTGGAGAAAGAGGCTCTAGAACACGCTACACCACACCAAAATGCGACACGCTAAAAACACATGGAGTATGCACTAACCCAGACGAAATATGCAAAAAAATACGGCATCCACTAGCCTATTACAGAAGAAAATCAAAAAGCCTTCCAAAATAAAATTCCAAATTATACTCAATAAGCGGTAGGATTTATATATTAAGTGTTAGATTACTGAACATTATTTAAGGTGTAAAATAACGAAATGAACACTCAAGCCTCCTCCTGCAGTTCAAACTTAGAAATTATGGAAATAGGAGGTTTGAGTCCAAAGACAAATTGTTATGGATACATTGAAGGATACAAAAGCGTTAACTCTGAAATTGGCTTAATTCTCCCGACCTATTGCGAAGCAGCAAATATTAGAAAACTGATAGAAGAAATCGAAAATCTAAACTTAAATATCACTATCTTAGTTATAGATGACTCAAGCCCCGACGGGACAGCGAACATCGTACGAAATTTACAGAAGAAATATGGAAACATACTCCTCTTCACTCGACTAGGAAAATATGGTCTTGGAACAGCAATTACAGATGGTTTTAAGACTTTTCTATCTTTTAAAAAACCACCCAGAAACATCATAACAATGGATGCAGATTACTCACATAACCCAAAGGACATACCAAGACTGCTAAATTTAGCCGAAAAAGGCTATGACTTAGTAATAGGTAGTCGATATTTACCTGGTGGCAAGACTGAAAATTGGAGCCCCGTAAGAATAATGTTGAGTAAAATAGCTAACAGTCTTTCATCAGTAATAATTCGAGCTAAAATAAAAGATTGTACAAGCGGATTTAGATGTTACTCGACAAGATTGCTCAAAAAAATAATAAGAGAACTTCATAGCCAGACTTACGAAATACAAATAGAAACTGTCAGACAAGCCGTAAAAAAGGGCTCATTAGTGAGAGAAATCCCAATAACTTTTGCAAATAGGAAACTCGGAAAATCCAAACTAACCTTAAACGAAATAAAACAATTCATTTCATATATATTAAAAGCGCAATTTGAAGATTTTTTCAGCGTTTCCAAACGTGTCTATTTTAACAAGCACAAACCTTACCTTTCGTACACAATTTCACAAGACGTTTCTAATTTTACAATTCGCTCAAAACGTGACGAAATAAACACCTAATAGCAATTCAGATATTTGTAATCTCACTCAACCATCTCTTAACTATTAGGCTAACATCAAATTCTAGAGATTTTTGGCGGCAGTTACTCCTAATTTTTTTGGGATAACCTTCATTCCATATCCTCAAAGCAATGTCTATCATTTCATGTTCATTATTTGCAAGCCACCCTGTTACCTTGTTAACAACGGTTTCTCTTGGACCTTGCTTATCAAACGTTATAACTGGTGTACCGCAAGCCATGCTTTCTATTGGGATATACCCAAAAGGTTCCTCTATGAAAGGGAAGAAAGTGAAGAGAGCGTTGGAATAGAGATCGATAAGTTGAGAATCGCTAATCCTACCCAAAAATGCTAGGTTTGGATGTTTTAGCATAACTTTTGGTGCCGTTGCAATTTTTCCTCCGAAAGCCTTTATTTTAATTCCATTATTCAACGCCTTTTGAATGGCTCTGAAATCGGTTTCTTTGCCAAAATATGTTACTACATACTCTTCACTCGGTGAAGCGGTTGTCGGCTTAAATTTTTGACAATCCAAAGGCGGGTAGATAACTGTGTTGACTTCTACCCCCCACCTTTTATAAAGGTGAGCAAGATATTTGGAGTTTGTAAACACTTTCTCTGATATTTCGGAAAATTTTTGAGTCGTTTTGTGGTCTATCTTTCGCAAGAAATGCGATGTTAACGCGTAGAACATCTTGTAATGTGGTGTTAAATAATCTTTAATATTGTCTATCAAAACAGTTGGTGGTCCTTGTGCATACCAAATGTGTGATGGCAAGACTATCATATTTGAAAAATTCAGAACAACTCCTTCATGTTTTGGCTTGAGATTTCTCATTTTTCTCGAGATTGATTCGAATATTCCCTCTCTAGTCCAAAAGTAAAACCATGTTAATGAATCGCTTTTGAAGAAAGTCTTGCTTCCAGCTGAAAAAACCTTTATCTTGTGCGAATCCAAGTTTTCTTGTAGTTTTTCGTTTATAGTGGTGGTCATCAAACTTATTTCGTAATCATATTTCCTCAATTCTTTCGCTATTAACACTGGCGGGCGGGTAGGACCTAAATCGCTAGTTAAGGGATCACAGATTATGGTCAGTTTTTTCAATAAAAGGCACACCCGTTATTCTTTTAATATTTCTTGTTGTATTAGTAAATTTAATTTGCCTTTGCATTCTAACGCTGTCGCACCAATATAGTTTAAATAAACAATTAAAGCGTGTAACTATTAAACTATACTAGGTTGAAAGCTATGGCAACATTGATAAAAAAAATCCGAAGTTACTTTTTTTTGAATAAATTTTTAGTATCGTTGTTCCTATCAATTCTGGGATATGCAACTTTAATGTCGTATATCTCTATCCTAAAGCATGAACTCTTTTTGTCAACAGCTTGGGATTTAGGTATTTATGAGCAGGTCATATGGTCCACGGTCAATGGAAAATTCTTTTGGTATACCGTTGAGTTACCAATAAACCCAAATGGATGCTTTTTTGGCATTCATTTTTCTCCAGTCCTCTTTTTAGTACTTCCATTGTATTGGCTTTTCCAAAGCACAGCGACATTATTGATTCTTCAATCATTCGTTTTGGCTTTTGCGGCGTTTCCGCTTTATTTAATAGGGTTAAATGAAACCAATAACCCGAAATATGCTTTTGTATTTTCTATCTTGTATCTAGTTTATCCACCTTTACTTGGTGTTTATCTTTTCGACTTTCATGCGCAAGCATTTTTGCCATTGTTCTTTTTCTGTGCTTTTTATTATTTCAATAAAAAAGATTTTCCTAAATGTCTTCTTTTCATAATCTTGTCTCTCTCTGTAATAGAGTTCGTTCCTTTCCTTGTTATTTTCTTTGGTTTGTATGGCTTATGGGTTGTATGGAAGGAGAACAGATCTTCATGCGGATCATTAGATTTCAATATTCTATTAAACAAAACTTTGATTTTTTCGATTTTCATGATTATTCTCGGGGTTGTATGGTATATAATTTCCAGAAAGGTAATGTTCTTTTTCAATCCCACCGTACCTCCACATCCGAATTGGCAAGAATTTGGAGACCCCGTACACAATCCTTTGGGGTTACTTTGGAATTTGGTAAGCAATCCGATAAGGACACTACAATGTTTATTTTCTCCTTTTGGCGAAAAAATTCTGTACCTTATTGGGATTTTGTCACCAGTAGCGTTTCTTTCACTTTTTGATCTTCCATCATTTTCGATAAGCTTACCATGGTTTTTAATCGCGTTCTTGTCTAATTACCCGCCGTACTATACAGCTATAGGCAACCATTATGTAGCGTTTGTAACGCCTTTTATTTTTATTTCAGCAGTTCTTGGCGGCAAAAGATTCCTTTCATTTTTCAGTTCAAGACTTAGAGGTAACAAGATCATGCAGTTACGATACTTCAATTATTTTTTTAAGGGTACAGGGAAAAAAATACTTGTGTTGTCTTATGCACTTTTGATTATATTTAGTTACACTTTGTCTATTCAAAAGCCTTATATAGAGAATTTTTCAACAAAGCTAAGTTCGCGCAACTTTGAACACCGCACGGTTTTGAATACATTTATAGATTGTGTTCCTCAAGAAGCAGCAGTTATAACTCAAAACGATATTTTCCCACATTTAAGCAGGAAGATGAATTCGTATGTTATGTGGGAACCATTAATTTCAAACACTAGTTTTAGTGCTGTCGATTTCTTTTTGCAAAATGTTTCCGTGGACTACATACTTATTGACACCACCTCTGAATGGTATCTTGACAATTTAGAAAATTTCACAGCTATATTGGTAGAAAACGGAACTTTTGGCATTATGAGTTCAACTGATTATGTTTGGCTACTTAAAAAAGGGTATAAGGATGACCCCTTATACTTTTTTGAAAACGGTCTAAACATAAGCTTGTATAACCAAGGTCTTGCGATGACCGTTTACAACGGTTCATCATCAAATGAGAATGAACTTTTAAAAGGGATAACCCTCAACATTTCCGTTTCTGATGCATTACTCCAGACTTTAAATCCTTACATTGGGGAAGTTGAGCTTAGGGTTGCTTGGAGCGGTCAACTGTTCATTCCAGTAGAAGGCAATTACTCTTTTTATGTTTTATCTGACTCCATGGGTTCTCGAAAACTTTGCATTGATAACAATACGATTTTAGATTATGAGGGTACATCTGCAAAAACCATGCTGAGTTTTGGTTTCCACTCTCTAAAGTTTGAATACGTAATAACGGGCAAAAGCGAATCAATGTTTTTATTCTGGAAACCACCGTGGGAAGATTCACCTAGAGTTCTTAGTTCAGAATTTCTATATGCTAACAGTGTACCAAATGTTTCTTCCATAGTTCTTTCACCAT
>QMYO01000176.1 GCA_003662715.1 Candidatus Bathyarchaeota archaeon
AATTTTCTGTATTTTAGGAATTAAAATCATAAAAAGGGGAGGAAATGAGGTTTTAATAGGGTTCTATGAAGATTTCGGTTGTTGCTTCTGGGCAGAGGGCTACTCCGCCTTCAGCGGGTTCCTGGTCATAGCAGCCTACATGAACTGTTGCCATTCCTGCTACTGCCTCGTGTGGAATTTCCAGAGTTATAGTTACAGTGTATTCGTTAGGCGTGCAGAACTCTGCACCCTCAACGACTAGACTGGCGGTGCCAAATGCTACTACGAAGCCTAATTCGTCAGTTATCATCGCTGCAACTAGTACATTACGTGGCTGCATAGCATGCGAATGCAAGGTGACAGTGACTTCAACTGTGTCTCCGTGAGCGTAGCTATATTTGTCTGTATGTACATCAACTATCTCTACAAGGGTGTCGAAGTGGAACTGCAGTGTATCATATATTGTTACTCCTGCTATCTCGACCGTTGCATTTACCGTCCAGACTCCGAAGAGGTCTGGGTCATAGGATGGCATTCTGAAGTGAAATTCGGCGATTCCTTCTGAATTTGTGAGAATTGGTGGAGATATTATATATGTCCCACCGGTGTTGTTTAGTACATGGAAGGTTACTAGCTTGTTTTCCATTCCCCACCAGTTGTAGGTTACTTTTGCATAGAGTATTACTTCTTGCTGTGGAGTGAACATGTCGCTTGGGTTGTTGGGTCCTTGTCCACCGTATGGAGCCGGATATTGCGTGTATACGTCGATTTGTCTTCCTGGTAATGAGAAGCCGAGGATTGTTACTGTGCCGTTTACCGGGGTTTCGTAGGGTATCTCCTTTCTATCCTTGTCTGCCAGTATTATGTCGAATAGGTTGAGTGCGCATGTTAGATTCTCATATCCTTGCTTTAATACTCTGAAGGTTATTGTTGCCAGCACTCCCTCGCCTTCTGGGAATACATACCATGTTCCAGTATCAGTTGCAAGCATGCCTCCTACAGCCACATGTGGACCAAATATGCCGTCTGGTTCTATTCCAGTGAAGAAGTAGGTGTATGGCGGCGCCGCAACGTTTCTGTACCAGTCTAGATGCACTGGATTAGCTGGATCGGTTATGTCGTAGATTTCGACTCCGTAGGTGGTTGGGGTGCACTTGATCGTGTAGTCTCTAATTATCGGATACGCATTATAGTTTCTCAGCTCAATTTCGTAGACTGCCCATGCTGGAGCAGGCAAAGCCGACAAGGTGAACGTGTTTGTTAAGGTTCCATTTATCAGTATTCTAATGTCCTCGGTGGGTTCAATGGTGAATGTATACTCGCCCATATACTCTGCAGTTACATTCAGCACGAATTTAGTGATGCCTACATAAGATGGTGGACCAGCCGCCGGAATCTCCACATCCTCCAGCACTACATAGCCCCAAGAGGCTGTTGAAAGGAATGGACCCTCCTGGATGTCAACTATTTCGAGGATGTCTGGACAGTAGCTTAGCCTAAAGTTGTAGCCCACAAGCTTCCATTCAGCGTACAGATTCTTCATGACTATGTCGACTGAGAATTCCTCTCCAACTGATGGTTCAGGACCTATAGTAACTTCAGTTGGAGAAACCTCTAGGTGGGGCATAGGCAATGCAATGAATCCTACAATGCGAATCTCACCGTCAATTGGAGTTTCTGTCGGAATCTCCATTGTGTGGTCGTACAGATGTATGTTGGAGAACGTTAATGGGCAGACGTCCACATCAGGATATTCGCCTTGATAAATTATTGTGAAGGTCAAATCTGCAACCTTAACATCTCCACCAATATTCTGGCTTGTCTCTACATAGAAGTCTATTGTGCCGTCAGTAACCGTAACTTCGGCTGCCACATCCCACGTAGCAGTATCGATTGTAATGTTGTCAGCCGTAATGCTAACCAGCGACGAATCATAGCTGAGGGTGAATGAGGCGTTAACTAGATACCATGCAGCCGACAGTCCATAGATGTAAACGCTTACATCAACTGGCCACCCAGTAACATTGTCCCACATACCAAATTCTTGACTTACCGGATAAACACCAAGATAGGGACTAGGTGGCACAGACCACGTGAAGGTGTATTCACAGTTAAAGCAGTTGTCAGGTGTCAGAACTTTCACACCGTCTTTGTCTGTCAGATAGGTTGCTCCCGGACATTCTGTCTTAATGTCAATTAGGTCATAGATGCTACCGCCCTTCGGAGGAGCAGACACCACCTCAAAGGTGACTTTCGAGAGTGAGCCTACACCAGTTGCGTAGGGGTTGTTTGGAACCGTTGGGCTCCAAGCTTCACCGTGAAGCACATAGTTGTGGGTGTCATTGTAGTAGTCATCAATCGTAGGAGTTAGCGGCGTTAGACTTGCGGTTCCCGATTGTTCAAAGAAGTTGCTTATCAAACCGTCTGTGCCAGTATATACACAGTCAATAGCCCTCAAATAGTTCTTATTGTATATCATCTTGAATTGCCAGCCGGCGATTTCGTAGCCTGTTGCATTAGCCCAGACCACCACTTCGAAAGTGTAGCCTACATCATGTTCAGCAGTGTTAAGCTCAATTATGCTCGGCTCAATCCACATGCTGGGCGCAGGATGAATGTCAGGGCTACCTTGGGCAACAGGCGCCAATTGAATCACGGACAGCACAGACAGCATCAGAAGGGCAACAAGTAGAACACTAACTAACTTCAATTCTTTCATTTTCTTCTCCCTTCTCCTTTTCCACAATTAACTTCTCAAGCTAGAAATTTAAAGGTTATGGAATTATTTTCTAGCAAACAATCTGCACTGTCCTCAAGGTAGGTTAAAATCCAAATTCTCTAAGAAAATTCTTAAACTGGCAGTTTTATAGAACAGAAAAAGAGAGGGGGATATTATTGCTTATTTTAGCCTGGGGCTGACCAGCCGTACTTCATTGCGATTGCTAGTAGGTCCATGACGTCTACGAAGAAGTTGTCGTCTACATCGCATGGCGGGTCCCATCTCAGGCTTCCTGGATAGCTTCCGTAGGCCATCGCGGCTCTCAGTAGGTCCATAACGTCGATAAAGCAGTCTGGGTTATCACCTGCATAGGTTGAGACGTCTTCTCTTGGCACTACGTAGAACTTGTGGTTGTATGTATGCCAGAGTGTGCCAGTCTCAGCGTCATAAACTTCAACAGTTATCGTGTGCTCTCCGTAGGATCCTGCAACGAACGGATCGGTCGTGTAGGGTCCTAGATAGGTGTAGTTGAACGGCGTAAGGAATATGCCGTCTACTTCTGTTTGAAGTTCACCGTCGAGATATACCTTAACATTTACTGTGGCGTTAGCCAGCTCACCTTCCGCAGAGTCCTCTTTGGCAGCCAAGTTTTCAACCAGTACCTTGTAGGTGTAGGCGCTATCTGGAGCGATTCTTCATTCGCCTACAACACCGCCAGTCACCGGAGCGCTAACAAAGAATTCGTCAAACTTGACTACGTGGCCTGAAGCCAACGAAAAGTCGTAGGAGTCGAAGATGTAAGGTCCGCAACCAACAATCTGCTTCATAAATGAGTACTTGGCTGGTGGGTCGCCCAATCCAAGATCTGAGTAAGGCTTCTCGTAGGGCTTCTCCCATTCTACTAGAATTCCGCCATAAAGTTCCTCTACAGCGTCCATAACATGCTTTGGCGCCATCAGTGCTGTTCCAGCCACGTAGTCTGCCCAGTAGAGGCTTGGACTTGAGTGATAGGTTGTAAACTTGTATGGTCCATCAGCCTCTTCGTAGACCAGCATTGACCAAACCGATGAGTATCTTCCCGGCTTATACTCTCTCATTAGCCTCATATTGTTTACACAGTCGTAGGCTGTTACCGGCCTTAGATCGTGCCATAGCACGTCCTGCCTTAGATAGAAGGTTACCATTGCTCCATTTTCTATTCCAAGCTCAGGAATGCTAACCCACGGTTCAACCTCATAGTAGGTGGCTACAAACGGAATATTCGTCAAAGTGTAAGGCTCAACACCCAATAGACCAACAATTGCCCTGTCAAGCAATTGCCATCCGTAAAGCGTATCTTCGTTCCATGGATTCAACGTGTGAGGCTCATCACCTAAGGCTCTACTGTATGAACCTCCCGGCCAGTCACCCTTCCAGTGTAGGGTCATCCAGCTCCAGTCGTTCTGGGAACCATAGTTGGGCATCGGAATCAGGTTCATTAATTCTCCACGGTCATCACGAGCAACAGTTGAGAACTCTAGTCCAGCACTCATTGGGAACCAAGGTAGAAGTTCGTAGACGAACTTGTATTGTACGTTGGAAGCGGCCTCAATTATCTCATCTACATTTAGGCTAGTCAATATAATTTCTGTCCAAGTATCAAAGTCTGGATCGTGAATTCCACAGAAGTTCCAGCCCCATGGTACATCAGTTGAAGAGTGAAGCAAGTCGTAAAGCCAGTCGACATACCTTCCAAGACCCGTCAATCCTATACAGATAAAGTCGTAGTCACGATAAATCATCAGCTGGGTAACCAGCGTATAGAATGTCTGCGGTTTGAGGGTCATTGTCGGTCCAACCGCGCCTATGTAGCTGATAAATTCGTTGAAAGCCCTTACAAATCCTACTCCTGGTCCTCGCTCCCAATAGAGGGCACCTGTGCTGTACCAGACTTCCATGTTTCTAACTTTTATGTCTCTTACACCGTCTGTCCAGTGAAGCCAATTATCATCCGGATTAACATAATAGCCAGCCGCCTGTAGTATACTCCATGCCATATCAAAGTCTGTGTCGGGCATCTGTATGGATTCATCATACCAAGGTTCTTGGGCGGGCGGCACGGGGTTGCCAATAGCGAACTCCCACGGGGCCTGGACGTAGGCGTAGACGTCCTCTTGTTTTCTGTCAACGCCGTAAATGTAGGAGAGTGCTATTCTGAAGTTGCTGTCATTAAGTGGGAAGTTTGATTCCCCACTTGTCACCTTATAGTCACGACAGTTAATAGG
>QMYO01000177.1 GCA_003662715.1 Candidatus Bathyarchaeota archaeon
CCTTTGTTTGGGGAGTTCTGCTCACAGCGATTGGAGGAGTCTGGCTTCTCTATATTCGATATCCAGAAAACTTAGCGTATTCCATCGCACTGCTACTGATTATCATTGGAATCTTAGCTCTAACCGTTGCTGCTCGTGCATGGCGAAAATAATCTTGAAAAACCACAGCATAGCGATTACAAAACCAGCAGGATTACGTTAGTTAAGATATCCCATCATTTTGTACTTTCAAAAATATCCTCGACTTCCTCAACGGTGGGAAAGGCTGGAGTAGCTCCTAGCCTAGAGCAAGTTATTGCAGCGACGACTTGACCATACGACATCGCCTTTTTGAGACTCCACCCTTTTAGAAGTCCCTTAATGAGTCCAGCTGAAAAACCATCTCCAGCTCCAGTGGGGTCCACTATTTTAAAGTTGGTTTTCAGTGTGATTGGCACAGGTATCGTGAACCGTTCTTTACGAGTGTAAGCTTCGCATCCTTCAGACCCCTTTGTTATGATGACCGTGGACAACCCATTTTTGAGCAGGTCAGTTGCGGTTTTCATTTTTTCTTTGGAAGCCTCTTGAAGAACTTCCCATCCTATATGATTTAAAATGAATATATCGGTGTGTTCTAAAATGTGGCTGATTTTTTCGACGCCGAATCGAAGGTAGGGGATGCCTGGTCGATAAATAACCGTTTTTCCATGGTCTTTGGCGAAGCTTGCGATTAATGGAGCGACCTCGATAAAAACTTCGCCGATATATACGATTTTGCTTTTCCTTATCGTGTCCCAGTTGATTTCATCAGGCGATGTGAGAGAAAGAGCTGCATTCGGTGAACCAAGCGTTAAGAGCCAACGTTTCCCTTCTCCATCAGTGAGAATCAATGTTTGCAGGGACGACAGCCTCGCGATGACAACGTTAGAAATGTTCACGCTATTTTTGCGAAGGCTATCCAGCAACAGCCTACCCGCAAGGTCGCTTCCAATTTTTCCAACAAACGCAACTGGAACGCCTAATCGGGCTAGCGCCACAGCTACGTTGGCGCCCATTCCTCCTGGAGAGCGACTAGTTTCTTCAACGTACATGCTTTCTTCTGGACTAGGCAGTCTCTGTACAGTGGCATAGATATCCATGGCTGCGCTTCCATAAACCGCCACTTCTGGCATAGTTTTAGGCGTCTTTTCCACGATTTCTTGAAGATACTGTTCATCTAAAATTTGATGAAAGGAGTCTATGGGCAGTTCATATTTCTCACAGACCTCCACGACGCTGGATGAGTACACTTGGAAAAGCTCTTCAATGGTTTTTCTCGCTAGGCTGGACGGAATATCTCTTGGATGGCGGAGGAAGAGAATAAACCATTTGCCGAGCTGTGTGGGCGTGTACCATTTCAGCCAAATTCTCCTCTTTTCGGTGATGACTCGTTCCATGCCTTGGTTCAGTATGCCAGCTAACACCATTTTCTTTAAGTACTCAATGACAGACTTGTTGGAGTAGGAAGTTTCTCGAATTAGGTCTTGTTGATAGGTTCGACCATCCACTTTCAATCTCGTAAAGATATCCATGCCAACCTTGGACTGAAGGATGCTCCATATCAGCTTGCGTTTTTCAGCTTCCAACGGAAACGGAAGAACATATGGCCAAACCTTTTTCACTCACTCGTCACACTCCTACTTTAACATATACTGCTAACGCAAATAGAGCTTACGTTAAGACGTATAGCCAGTATAATACTTCAAGCCATGTTCATCATTATTCTTTTCTTTTGTGAAACGGTTTTATTTGAGACACACCGACTATTGTATGTGGATTCATAATGAAGAAAAAAATCATCGGCCACGGCACATGGTATGATAAAACTGCACTTAAGATAGTGGAAAGAGAGCAAAAACTTGGAAGAAGCCTCAATCTGATTAGGACAGAGATGGGCGTCGGCGCCTCCGGTTTCCCCCACATCGGCAGCTTCGCCGATGCCGCTCGCTCATATGCGGTGACTCTGGCTTTGAGGGAGCAGAAATACAATTCTGAGCTAGTAGCTTTCTCCGATGACAAAGATGGGTTAAGAAAGGTTCCAGCAGGACTCCCAAAATCCTTGAAAAAGTATCTAGGCTACTCAGTGACAGACATTCCCGACCCTTACAAATGTCATGAAAGCTACGGAGCGCACATGAGCAGTCTCCTTTTAGAGGCACTAGACACCTGTGGAATTGAATATAAGTTCATGTCAGGAGCAGAATCTTATCGAAAGGGTATCTTTAACAAGGAGATTGAGATTCTGCTTATGAATGCTCAGCGAGTTGGAGAAATCGTTAAGGAGGAGGTTGGACAGGAGAAGTATGTGGAGGCTCTTCCATACTTTCCCGTGTGCTCCAGTTGCGGCCGAATCTACACCACCAAAGCCTACGCGTTTCTGCCCAAAGAGAACAAGATTCTCTATACCTGTGAAGGCATGGACGTGAAGGGTCAATGGCTGGAAGGCTGCGGACACAAAGGTGAAGTTGACTATACGAAGGGTGAAGGAAAGCTCTCTTGGAAAGTGGAGTTCGCAGCTAGATGGAAGGTCTTAGACATAAGGTTTGAAGCATATGGTAAAGACATATCCGACTCAGTGAGAATCAACGACAGGATATGTCAAGAGATTTTAGGCTGGGCTCCGCCCATGCACACGCAGTATGAAATGTTTCTGGACAAGAGTGGAAAGAAAATCTCGAAATCGGCGGGAAACGTGTTCACCCCGCAAGTTTGGTTCCTATATGGTTCACCTCAATCTCTTCTTTTGCTCACTTTGAAACGTTTCGTGGGAACCCGAACTCTCTCTGTGACAGACATACCCCAATATATGAATGAACTAGACGAACTAGAAGACATCTACTTTGGAAGAAAAGCCATCGCTGACGCGAAGGAACGCGCCAAACTCACTGGTCTCTACAAGTATTGTCAGTTACTCAAGACTCCCTCAAAACCCAGCGTTCACGTACCCTACAATCTACTCACTTACTTGGCTAAGGTGGCACCAAAAGGCTCCGAAATCGAATACATTACGAAGAAGCTTCGAAGCTACGGATACGTTAAAGACGAGGCGCCAGAAGACCTAAAGAAAAGAATTGAGTATGCGCTCAACTGGGCACGAGACTTCGCGGAGATTAAGGAGAGAACCATGAAACTGGATGAAAAAGAAGCACTAGCGATTAGGGAACTTATTCAAATTCTCGAAACCGAAGTGGATGAAGAGCAAATACAAGGCGCCGTTTTCAGAATCGCAAGGAAACATTCCATACCGCCAAAAAGGTTCTTCAAAACCCTTTACACAATACTTTTAGGAGTGTCTGAAGGCCCGAGACTAGGCCCCTACATAGTCGCTATGGGAAGAAAAAACGTGACCGACGCGCTGAGAAGAACGTTGAAGAATTAGCACTTTTTCAACGCCTTAAAAACTCTTTTATTATAACAGTTAAAGACTGTTATTGTCGGGCCCGTGGTCTAGTTTGGATAGGACGCTGGCCTGCGGAGCCGGAGATCGAGGGTTCAATTCCCTCCGGGCCCGCTAAATTTCAAAGTGTCTTTATGCATGGCGATTTAGTTTTTGCGTTTATTTTGTTAATGACTGAGAATTTAGATTTTGACTAAAAAGTTTCGTGTAGAAATGAGAGACCGAACTCTAATCTTTCATTTGGTAATGAAGAAAAATGGATTACTGTTTTTCTGTTGCCGCCACGTGAGCTTTTCTTTCTAGCGTGTCCGAATATTGTTTTGATAGGCTGATGTCGAGTTTTATTAGGTGCTTTACATATTCGTTTTCTTTGTTTATCTGGAACATCTTTGCTCTGCCTACATTTCTTGTTGGCTTTATGATCTTAAGTTCTAGCATTTCTTTTATGACCTTGCGTACGGTGTTTCTGGATAGTTCTGTTGCGTCTGCCACATCTTGTAATGAGCAGTCGTAGATGTCGTTGGCTATGAAATAGTCTAGCACCCTTATGTAAGGTGAATCCCCTAAGTATTTCACGAACAGGCTTTTTTCGTACTTCATTGTTTTCACCTAACTAACGGTTACTAGAAAAGGAAAATATTTAAATTTTTACCGTTAATGATTAAAATATGAACAATAGCTCTCGGAGAGATGAGGCGAAAATTCTATACAAGCTGATGAGATTGGGAAAGTGGGAACATGCTCATACTTCTATTGATAACCTCACAAAGGGTTTCCCAAAACACAAACGAGGAGATATTAGAAAAATGATTCCTAAACTCATCAAAAGAGGTTTTTTACACGTTAAACCAACCGCCTATGGAAGACAAGTTTCACTTAACATCGAAAGGAAAAAGGAAATAGAGGAGATTGTTAGCAGATATCTTGAACAAATCTAAAAAGAGAACATGGAAGGCAGCGAGTACCAGAAATTTAACCTTTAATTTGATTTTACTCTGCTTATCTATATTTTTTTGAGAAATCTTATCTGAGAGAAATTCAGTAATAGTTAGCGGAGGGAGTGGTAGTTATTGAAGAATGAGGATCTCCGTGAAGTTCAGTCATTTAAAGCAGTGTCAAACAAAAAGACTAAAAAATGGATTGTTTTGGCAAAGTTCAAGGATGGTAAGACAAAAATTGTTGCTGGCGGATTAAATTCAAGAAGTGAGGCGCAGGAATATTTGAAGCTTCTTAGTGAAGATGTCAAGTTATTTCTAAAGGAGAAAGGAAAGTAGCCAGCCACGCAATGTCGTTCACTTATCGTAGCATCGATTATTAAACCGTAACGTTCAATCAAAAACTTGTCTAGAAGACGATAAGACATCTTCCTAAAATTAATGGGTTCTACCTTTGTTATGACATGGGTTTCTTTGATTGTCTAAATAAACTTTAAACGTTAGATGTGAAAACAACTTGTTGAGATGCTTAACTTGGATTTGAACGAAAATATCGCTGAAGTCACTTTGAACCCTAAAACCAAACGTGTTACTAAGA
>QMYO01000178.1 GCA_003662715.1 Candidatus Bathyarchaeota archaeon
GCCGCCGACCCTGAGAAACTGATTGGAAGAACTGTGGATGCCACGCTTTACGATCTCACTAACCATTTGGCTCATCAATATTTGAACATGTACTTTCAAATCACCGAGGTGGATGGTAAAACTGCGCGCACCATCTTTAAGGGGCATGAGTACTCCCGTGATTATTTAAGAAGCCTTGTTAGGAGGAGAACCACGCGGGTGGATGCTGTTCTAAACGTAACGACCAAGGATGGCTATCGATTGAGAGTGGGAGTTTGTGCGTTTACCCTTAGCCGCATCAAAACTTCACAGGAAAAGGCGATACGCAGCATCATGAGGAGGATAGTTCAGGAAAAAGCGAGCGCTCTTACGTTTGATCAGTTTGTTCAGGAGATTGTTTTGCAGAAAATAGCGTCTGACGTATATAATGAGGCGAAGAAGATAGCTCCCTTACGCCACGTGGGTATACGAAAATCCAAGCTTCTGCTGCAACCCACTCTAGTCGCATAACAACAATTTCTTTTTTGCTAATCGCCCTTTTTAAAGGTGAAAAGCCCTTTGGAGGATAATTGCTCAGCAGATTTAAGGAAACGAGTTGCTCGGGAAGCTGCTGCTCTACTTTACACTTCGCAAGAGAAGGAGTATAAGCAGGCGAAAAAGAGGGCAATTAAAACATTGGGAGTGAAGGTTTTACCCAGCAATCTTGAGGTTGCGAAGGAGTTGGACAAGATAGCTGAGGAAAGAGAAGGACAGTCAAGACGAGAGCGACTGCTTCAAATGCGTAAGGAAGCTCTCAAAATAATGGAGACCTTAAAAGATTTCTATCCAAAGCTGATAGGAAGCGTTTGGAGAGGAACAGCCCGTCAAAACAGCGACATAGACATAGTCACATTTTCTTCGGCTCCAAAAACTGTTCTTGAGAAGCTTAAAAAAGGCAACTTTAGAGTTGCGAAAACCGAGTGGCTGTCCGTGACAAAGACGGGTAAAAAAGAATCGTCCTTTCACATCTACCTAGCTCTTCCATCCGGTAACGAGGCGGAAGTTGTTGTTCGAAGCCCTGAAAGAATTAATCAATTAGAACGATGTGAAATATATGGAGACGTTGTGACTGGCTTAAACTATCATCAGCTTCAAAAAATTCTCAAAGAAAATCCGCTTCAAAAGTTTGTGCCAACATAAAATAGACGAAGTTAAGATTGCTCTAGATACATTTAATGGTAAATAATACAAATGCTTATTCGTGACTCTTGATGCTCTTCATTCCTGAACTCAATGTTATCAAAAAGGACTGGAGAAACGTAGACCTAAAGGTTGCGCTCTGCTATCCCAACGTTTATCGAAGCGGCATGACCGGAATGACCATACGATTGCTGTATGCGTTGTTGAATGCACGAGATGATGTGGCTTGTGAAAGACTTTTCATTCCCACCCGAAATGAACCCATCCGAAGCCTCGAATCTAATAGACCGCTCAAAGATTTTGATGTGGTTGCGTTTACTCTACAGTATGAACAGGACTACGTCAACGTTATGCGTATGCTGTTAGAATCCAGCATACCAGTGAGAAGAGAGCATCGAACCCATGAAGACCCCCTGATTATTGCGGGTGGACCATGCACTATGGAAAACCCTGAACCTCTCGCTGACTACATTGACTTATTCATCATAGGCGATGGCGAAGTCCTTATAGACCCTCTAATCGACCGCGTTAAAGAGTTTGATGAACCAACAAAGCATATTGAAGATTTCGCTGATTTGAAGGGCGTGTATGTCCCTGCCATTTCGAATCCCGTTGATCGTGTGTGGATAAAAGACCTAAATGATGCTTTATGCCCAGTTGCACAACAAGTTCCTCTCGTTGACCAAAGAAGCCCATACATGCCCATATTCGGAAAAACCTTCGTCATAGAGGCTGTTCGCGGATGCAACCGATGCTGCCGCTTCTGCCTCATCGGACATATTGGACGACCCAAGCGAGAGAGAAATCTAGCTAAAATAGAGGAGATACTGGACGAAGGCATACGTTACACGCCGGTGAAGAAAGTTTCACTGATCGGAGCCGGTTTATCCGACCACTCAAAACTTGAAGAAATCTGTGAATTAATAGTCTCACGCGAACTAGAGATTTCTATTCCTTCAATACGTCCAGATACGGTTACTGAACGATTAGCTAAACTTCTAGCGAAAGGAAGGCAACGAAGAATATCTTTGGCACCCGACGGCTCAACTCCGCGTATGCGTGATATAATTAACAAGCCTATGGATGATGAACAAATAGTTGAGGCGGCTAGAACTCTCTTGCAACATGAAGTTAAGCGCTTAAAACTATACTTTATAATAGGCTTGCCCGGAGAGACACAAGAAGATGTTGAAGACATCGCTAACTTGTCAAAGCGCATCGCTGATTTGGGATACGGCTCTCAGTCGGTGCATCTGAGTGTGAATCCTTTGATACCCAAGCCGCATACGCCCTTTCAATGGGAGGCCTTCCCATCCATCTCTTACATTCGAAAGTGTCTCCGATTATTAAGAACACAACTCAAGGGAGACCGAAGGTTCAGAATAAGCCGCTTAGACCCTCGCTATGCTCAGATTCAAGCATTTCTCTCCCTTGGCGACCGAAAAGTTGGAAAGGTTGTGGAGCTTGCCACTCGATATGGTGGAGGTTTAGGCGCTTGGCGAAGGGCATTAAAAGAATGTGATATATCACTAGAGAAGTATACGGGAAGGAAAGAGGTAAGTGAGTTGCTGTCTTGGAGTCATATTCATATGGGCTTAAATAGACGTTTTCTTATAGAAGAAAATAAGCGTGCACGAGGAGAAGCAACCGCTAGAAGGCGAGGTTGAAATGGAGATTGACAAGAAACAGTTCAAAAAGATGTTTCCTCATTTAGCCGAAGAAATGGAGGCTAAAGAGCACGGAGTCAGAATAACTTCGGTTCGGTCCGATGTCCAAACAGCGGAGAAGGTGTCTTCAGAGAAGTTTGTTGGGTACACTCCAGACGTCGTAGACTTTATTCGACGTTGTGATAATGAACAGCAAGCAAAAGAAATCATCAACTATATGGAAAAAAGAGGGGAAATCAGCCGCGAGTACGCTCGGAGGCTTAGGAAGCAACTCGAGGAGAAAGGCGTAAGGAGTTTTGGACCAAAAAAGGAAGATGGCTACTATCTAAAAGCGCTCTGATATGAAGAAATCTCTCAAGAAGATTAACTTGAGTTTTACGGGTTGCATTCCATTTTTGCTATGTTCTCTTTTTCGAAATAAGGCTTTAATTATCTGAAAGCCTTTGGTGCATCATGGAAGAATATGTCTCAATCTGAAAACGCCAGCGAAGCAGATGCAAAACTGACATTAGATTATTTCGGCGAGGAAGAAGAAACCATTCGTGGCAAGAAATGGAACTGGAAGACGTTTAAATCTACGAAAGATTATCCCGTTTCTAACAACCTACTTGAATGGGTTATTGGGCAACACCGTTCGTTAAATGAATGTTATCGCTGCCTTAAAGAATGGGTTCATAAACTCAAGTATCTTGAAAAGGAGAAATGGGCTGACGCTTGGAAAAACCCTAAGAAGGAGAAGCCCGAAGTAACAAAAACGATTTCGCCTGGACCATACCTTCTGCTGCTTGGAGACCCGGGTACAGGTAAATCCTTGATTGGAAGAGCACTAGCGGCTCATCTAACTGAGTTATATAAGCTGCATAAGATTCAGCTTCAGGATGTTGTCTGCTGGTCAAATCAGTTGATTCCAAGCGAACCTAAAATTTCATGTCATCCTGCTGGTGATGGAAAAAAAGTTATTTTAAAAGAAAAACTGAAGGAAGCAAAGAAGCTATTTCTTCAAAGAGTTGGAATTAAAGTTCTAACCTACCTAATGATAGCTGTAGCCTCAATTTTTCTGTTTGCTGGTTTCTACTATCTCTGGCAACAAAAACTTATCTGGGACGCAAACGCAACAATCGACACTCCCCTCTATTATGGTCCAGTACAAGCAAGATACAACGGTGATTTTCTGAGATTCATGTTAGATGCTTTCGTTAATATCGGAAGCACAACATTCCTTCCAGCTGGAATGATGCTAATGTTCCTGTTACTCGTAGTCATCATTGGGCGTTTTGGAATCTTAGGTGGTTCTAAGGGGATAAGTGGAGCTAAAGCATCTAATGTGCCAAAACTTATAGTTGACAATTCGAAAAGGGTTGCTCCATTCATAGATGCTACTGGTCATGGGTCCGCTCAGTTGTTTGGAAGCATTGCTTGGGACCCGTTGCAGACTGGTGGTCTCGGAACTCCAGAGCATCAAAGGGTAACTGCAGGGGATGTTCACCGTGCTCATCTTGGCATCCTTTACATTGATGAAATTAAGAACTTGAAGCCAGATGAAGCAGTTACGTTGCTAACTGTGCTAGAAGACGGTCAATTACCCATAACGTTAAGAAGTCGATGGAGCGGCGCTAGTGGAACAGCGGCAATGGCTGTGGCAACTGAGCCCGTTCCCTGCATGTGTTTTTTGGTTGGCGCCGGCAACTTCGACAGCATTGGACAGATTCATCCTGCACTTATGGATAGGATTTATGGGTATGGCAAAGTGGTTAGGATGAACAATGACATGCCGAATACTGTTGAAAATCGCCGTAAATATGTTCAGTTCATTGCACAAGAAGTTTCTCGGTTCCGTCTAATCCCATTCAGCAGAGAAGCATGCAAAGAAATCATTGATGAAGGACGTAGACGAAGCAACAAGAAAGACGCATTAACCACGAAGTTTCGACCAATGATAGCTATAGTGAAAACCGCTGCTACCTTAGCAATGGATGAAGGTTCGAAACTGGTCAAGGGAAAACATGTTAAAGAAGCCATAGACAAACATTGTAAAACCATCCAAAAGCAAATTCTTGAACACCAAATGAACGAAAGAGGAAAAC
>QMYO01000179.1 GCA_003662715.1 Candidatus Bathyarchaeota archaeon
AAAACTTTGAATACTGATATTTTTGTAGGTAATTCCATTAAGACCTCAGCGGTGCGTATTCCCTCGAATAGTATTTTTCCATCTTTTATGTTTCCCTTTCTGTTTATTATTGATGCTACTATTGCAAGTTTTATTGTTGAAGGGCTAGGGGCTAGTGTAGTAAGAGCGTAGCTTGAAGAAAAATATGGAATCCTATAAGAGAAAGTACTTGCGAATTCGTATGTTCCGGAAACCCAGACCATTGGGTTATGTTGCCCCTAATTTGTATGGCTGGTATGTTTTTAGTTTATCTAATTCTTGTAGTGCAGTAACCAGCGAATTGAATTTTTGTATATTTTTCTGCTCTACTATTTTTTCAATCTGCACTTTATAGTCATCTTTCAGAGGGCTTATTAGCGGAACTGGCATTGCGTTTGTTGCAATTATTATTAAGCCTTCTATCTCGCTTGTGTGAGGGAGTCTAGTTGTTGTCATCGCTCCTTCAAGGCGGCTTAGCATTGCCTTATAGGCATCTATAACAAGCTCATAGCGTTCTTTGCGATCTTCATCGTTGGGTACATATTCATAGTTTATTTCGTTAAGCCCGATCCTCCATGGCTGAAAGATAGATATAAATGCGTAGACCCCTGAACGAGTAGGCCTATTATAAATCATTTGCTCTGTTTCAGCTTCTTTTCCTTTTTCTCCCGGTGCAACTCGTGTATGAACGTGGATATCCCTATAAAATTGTTCAGGTATAGCTATTGCCCACCCAAATTCTATGGTGGATTTTCGGCTTAGGGTCGGTTTTTCCACCAAGAAACCGTGGATGTCACATAATGCACATTTAAGTGCTTCGTTCAGTGCTTCCTTTACCTCATTAACTTTTGTCACATTGGGATTTTTGTTTGCTTTTTCAGGTCTTAGCATTTGGCAAGCTTGACATAAAGTTACATTTCGTTCTTTTGCTAATTGCCAGAAAGCCTCTGTGTGCATATGCTTTAGCATTTCTCCGCTAATTCCATCTGTTTTTCTTCCATCGGCTAGCATTATTGTTCGTGGTTCGGTTACATTACCTACTGTCCCCTCATTGTTTAGAGAGTGGGCGTCTATTCTTATTTTTCCAACTATACCTATTTCATATACTTCTTCACTCAAACTTACTCCCCCTTATGCGGATAAGCTAAAGCATGAGATATAACCGCGGCGCAAACAAGCTTTACTCCATATTCTTGAGCTAATTTCATAATTTCATCTAGATCTCTCTCGTTAGGTTTGTATCCCTCTTTACCTAAACGTCTTAGAAACTTCTTTATTGCAATAGCGAAGTCTTCTTCCTTCTCTGCATAGTCTAGTTCTATCAGCGAAGCATAATCCTCATTTTTTGTTAAAGCTGTTCTTAAGGCCTTACCAAAACTTTCCACTGCAGTGTTGGAGAAAAGTTCATATAGCTTCGACATTCTTTATGATCTCTCCCAACAGAGACTTATCCCATAAAGGCAAGTTTTCATTTATATGGCCACGAATATATAAGCTCTTCCATCTTCTGAAATTCTCAAAGCTCGGCCTAATCAAAAACTCCGCAGTCGCCAAAGCAACATCTTGACGTATTCCTTTCACTTGTCTTGAAAGAGGGAATAGACGATTTAATTTTTCTAGTGCTTCCAATCCTTGAGGACTCTCTGTAAGTTTTTCAAGAAAATCTAACCTGTATTTTCCTCCTCCACATGGTTTCGGTTGTTGCCCGGTTTTTTGCATCACGTTAAATATTACTGAATCATACTTCACTAAAGGCGCTTTTCCTCTCTTCGCTATTTGTATGGCCAGTTTAATCGAATAATGTGCCAATGTAGTAGTAGCGGATATTCTGCATATTCCTTCTTTTTTTAGTTCATTGTAAATTTCCCTATGCTCTAAAAGGTATACGTCAAGTGGATTAGGAATTAAAATTGTCATAAAATCTGCACTTTCTCTCCATGAAACAAAATGTACAGCACCTAAAACGGCAATAGCCCAAGTGTATTTATCAACTTGTAGTTGACTTCCTTCATGGTACGTCGTACCTCTTTTTTCTTCGCGGAAACCTTTAGCCGCAGATACATCAAGTGTCTGATATAGAGTTCTCCCTTCTTTTACTCTTTTGCCAATTTCTGGAATAAAATCTGACCGTTTGTGTATTTCTAAGATTTTTTCGAAATTTTGAGAAATTATTTCTTCTAAATCTTCTCTGGGATGTTTCTTTTTAGCATCTTTTCTTACTTTGAATGTTCTAAAAATCTGCCTCCATTTAATTTTGTCTCCTGCAAATAATTCTTCATCAGGTTCTTTAGGAGGCTTCCCTTCAATCTCTAACATATATGCATATCCAGCATCTTTTATTGTGACTTCTGGTTCTTCATATCGAATCCCACTTATCGTAATTCCTAATCCGTAGGCTCTGATTACATCAAAAAGCTCTAATCCGGTTTTATTTATGTAGAATCGCTCTTTGCCATTAAAATCTGATATACTCTTCATCATTAATTCTCCTCGAAAGATGCCCTGTCGCTTAAGCGAATGAACCTAGAAACAATAGTATAAACTGCATAAGATTTAATTCTTTCGATGCTTACCATTCTAGCAGGAAGTTGCGTTTCACTCTCATTTCTTTCTTTAATGTCGTTTAGTCCTATGGAAATCCCATATTTTTCCTCTAAACGTCTCAAGATAACTTTTACATCCTCCATGAATCGTAGCCGATATTTTATCACATCAATTGCCCTTGTACAGTGATGATGTGCAATAGCTAAAGCCATGCTACAGCCTAACCTTTTGCTCCGTACAAGTTCAATGAGCACGTCTAAAAGAGCAAATCCTGAAATTGTAGCATGTGGGGGTAAGAGTCTTCCGTGTAGCATTGGAGTGTGCGCAAGCGGGGTATCTGTTGCGCCTATCACCCTCTGCCACTCTTCATTAAGCTTTCCTAAATCATGTAAAGCAACACAAAGAGCAATTAATCCTTGCGCGGTTTCCGAAGAGTTAAGTTGTATTATGCGGGTGAAAAGAGCAAACACACTTCTTTCTCTCTTAACTAATTCTTCAAATTTAGTTAAACATTTTTCAGCATGTTCTAGCCAAGATTCTTTCGAGTACTTTCTTTCTTGGACTCCACGTTTATCAATGCGCAAAGATGGTTTGAGTGATTCCCCTTTCTCTCCAAAAATTAGTCCAACGTTAGGAGAATAACTGATGAACTCTGGGCTAACAACGTAATACTCATGCGGCCAAACTATACTATTTTGTTCAGCTTTAAATGTAAAGTCACTTCTTTCATCATCGAGAAATTTTATTTGCCAGTATTTGGCGTTAAGTTTGGAAAGTTGACTTTTTAAGACGTTAACGTTAACGCTTATCCATGGCATTCTTAAAATTTCATAAACATTTAATGACTCTGGATTTTCGTGAAGTGTTACATTTGCATTCAAAACTTGCCGTATATTTTTCTCTATTTGCCGTTTATCTCCCTTAAACGCGGCGTCTCCAAGACTCTTGAGAATGGTCAATCTCTGCCTTTTGTCCTCTATTATCTTTCTGAATCTATCATCCAGCAGCGCATTTACAAACTCTAATTCCTCTCTCCATCCCAAAATTTTACCATCAATATTCTCTGCAATATATCGCTTGGTTTTATCAAGCAACTCTTTTTCATAAGGTGCTGGAAACTCAACATCGTACACATAAACTTGGCCCGTTCCACCTCTTCGCGCGCACCGTCCAATTCTTTGAACTAACGAATCTGGAGGTGCAACTTCCGTAAGCATGATATCACAAAAAACATCAAGTCCAACTTCGCAAACCTGCGTTGTTATCAAACAGCCACATTCTCCATCATTGAAAACAGTTTTCATTTCTCCCTCTATTCTGCTTCTATCCTCTGGAAGAAAACGAGAATGAAGAATGAAGACAGGTATTCCCTTCTCACTTAATTTATCAGCGATCTTTTGATAAATTTCCTGAGTCTTGAACACAGTATTGCAAACAACCATAACCTTAACCTTATCCTTAACAACATTCAAGACATCTTCTTCACTTAGAAATCTAGGAACCCAATGAACACGTATCCTACGATTCTTCCTAAAAGGCACATATTCATCCTTCCCCTCAACAACTTCAACATCCCTATCCTTGAACCACTCAATAAAGGAATCAGGTAAAGTTGCCGACATCACCACAAAAGGAAGCCTAAGCCTCTCATGTCTTTGCTCAATCAAAGCAAGCATGCTCTGTAAACCCAACCAATGATCATAAATGTGCACCTCGTCAAAACAGAGAAAAGCAGTAGTAACCGCTCCAGCAGGAATATTACCCAAATAGGCTGGTAAACTAAGCGGAGTGCAACAATATGCACCTATAGTCTGATCAATAGTAGCCACAACAATGTCCTCTTTAAAAAACGGATCTTCAGGATTAGCTCCATGCTGGCATGAAACGGAAGAAAAAGCCCCAACTTTTGCTACTTTCTCTTTTAGTCTTTCAGCAATATCCTCAACTAAAGCTCTTGTAGGTAAAGAATAAACAAGCCTGTTCGGCAAGACTTTATTTTTAGCCAGCAGAAAGGGAACAAAGCATGCCTCAGTTTTCCCAGAGCCGCAAGGAGCCCTAATAACTATGGATTGCCCCTCCAGAATCTTCTCCGCGGACTTTCTCTGATGCTTATAAGGACGGCCATCACAAGCAACAGTAAAGACCTCTTCTAAAGTAAAATCTTTGAAGGAATTATCCGTCTCAATCTCCTCCTAATTTAATTTTGTGTTTTGTTACTCCGAATCCTCCTGTCCTGTTCCCTCCGACATTCGAGTACTCAGCGTACCTCGCAAGCATCTGAGTTATCCTATTCCATTCACCCCCATCCCTCAGCTCATACGTTATCCACCC
>QMYO01000180.1 GCA_003662715.1 Candidatus Bathyarchaeota archaeon
GCATGGATGAATACTCCGGCTTGTGTTTGGATTGTACAATGGAGCTCTTAAAAAACCCAGATGGCTATTTGGAAGAAAAGGAAATTGAGAAAGCTTTAGAGGAATACGATGAGATGATGAACTGGGTAGAAGAAGGGGAAACAATTGAATTCATTGGTACCAAATGCAGGTATTGCGGTGCTGACCTTTTTGATGAAGAGTCAGAATATGGGGAGATAGATTATAACTTGCGAAAATATGGATATATAGTGTGTCCAAAGTGCGACATGATATTATTCCCTGAAGATTTAGTTGATGAATAACGGGAAGTGCGATTTATTGGACGAAGAAAATGATTGGGGGTGGTTGTGGTGGCACGACATTTTGGAGGAAGAAGAACAAGAACAGAAGGAATGCCCAGAATGCGGTTCCAAAAGAATCTATTTCAATAGAGACCGCAGGCTTTGGGTTTGTTTAGACTGCAATTACGAATGGAAGAGTGAGGAAGAATGACACCTTTGGAAATGGAAATGAATAAGACAATTGCGTTATCTCAACACAGCCTGAACTTTTACAAATACTGGAGAGAAAATTATCGATGGCCAATAGATAATACCCGAAAAAAGTCGGAGGAAAGGATAATAGGGCTATTAAAGGAAACCACCGTTGCTTTGCGTGATCTTTCCTCCTTGGGAAAGACTTTGCTGCAAAAAATCCACCATTGGAAAACACAAAACCGCGGAAAGACTACGGATAAATATATCCAGGTTTTGGATAAAGATATGCAAATAATACCAAATCTTCAAAAAATATCTTTCCCTGTTTCAAGACCCATATCACTGCAATTCGTCAAAGAGTTAATAGATGTTTTGAGAGTCAAATACGCTAATTTACCTGTTTGTACAGCGCAGGTCAGTTTTCTGTGCAACCGAACCGTCCCCATCCTTGATAGATTTGTTGCACAATTCTTTAGTCGAACAGTTTCTCCAGAAATATTAAGATTCACTCGATTTGATATGCGCGAAGTTTTAAGAGACATAACGCCCATTAGCTTCGTAATCGAAGATGACGGAACGCATAAATGTAGACCCCGATTAGCGGTATACCAACAACAAAATTATGATCATAACCGAGATCTCTTTGTATTTAAGCTATTACCTGAGCTCAATAGTATTGCAGAGGCATTAAGCAACCAGCAAGTAACCTATCAAGACATTTACGGGGAACCTAAAGAGTTCACCAGCGTGGATGTTGAAATGGCAGTTTTTGCGTTTGGAACGCAAAATAGACGCTATTTCCAATGCTGGTATGAAAGGCAACCGACACATTTAGATCTGTGATAATGAAGGATACACAGCGTCTAAACACGCACACATAGGAAGTTATATTGACCATCTGTGGCGTTTGGTTACACTGGTCTAAAAGTCTTTGAGAAGTTGTAATTTGTGTGTGTACACTAAATTTTAATATTCTAGTTGAATTTAAAAAAGCAAATCAAACTTACAATTCATACAGTACCTCAAGCGCAACCTTTTTCAGAAATCAGTTCCATTGTGTGTGCACACAAATATAATATATATGATACTATAAGATATCTTTGTAAAAATTGAAACGGGAATATTATGGGAAATAGATCTCCTGCCTTTTTACTGAAAGTCGCTAAAAGCTTAGTGGAAGAGGTATCTCAAGAGACAAGTTCTCTTCTTGACTCCATTCGTAGATTAGGGAAAGACGTCGACTACACTAAAGTCGCTTATATTGCAATGGATCTGAGGAGCGACTTGGATTGTGCAATAACATTAACAGATAACATATCTAAACAAGATCCAAACATTGCGCTTCCTGATGATACAATACCATCTGATGTAAAAGCTAGTGCATATTTCCAGATGGGGTTAACAGTTATGGCACAGAAAAAATTTAAAGATGCTATAAAATACTTTGAGGAGTCGCTAAAATATAATCCTGATCAAGCTACTTATTACAACATAGGATTATGTTACCTAAGGATGAAAGGATTGTTTAGAGACAAAACTCAAGAAGCTATTGCCGCTCTTCAAAAATGTATTGATATTGATTCCGAAACGGATATAGCTGTGGATGCAGGAAAAATTTTGGCAAGGCGTGGTCTTTTATAGGAAAATGAATACGAAGGGAAAACTATGTCGAAAAGAATATGTGACAATTGCGGCAAAGAAAAACCAGTACGCGGAGGAAAAGTGTGCACGAATGGACATTTTATTTGTGCAGAGTGCGTTTACGGTGGGCTTTTTGGGTCGACACGCAAGTCATGTCCCCTGTGTGGAAAACCCTTGAGGTAAAACAGATTCATTCTTCAGCGAGTCATCTCTAATCCCACTATTTTTCTCAGTTAACAAAATTTAACATTTACGGAAAACGCTACTAGATGTTCTTACCTATGAGGAGACGCTTGCAGTTCTGTATCATGAAATTGGGCACAATGGGTTCTACTCGCTTCCTATAAGAATTCTGCGGCTGATCTTTATTATACCAGCCTTCTTTATAATCTATCTAGCTTCACGTATGTTTGTTTATGGTCTTGTAAGCTTTACGCTTACCTTTTTATGGAGACCTCTTTCTCTAATCTTAGTTCCCCCATTTCTATTTTGTGCACTCAACATTGTTGAAGAGAGAAAGATCGCTTGGCCATTGGAATACAGGGCAGATGCAAGAGCGGCTAAGAAGATGGGGATAGAAACAACGATTTCGGCTTTGAAGAAAATTCTTTCGCCGGAATTTGAGTATTGCGATACTCCAACTCATCCATCACTAAGGAGAAGGATAGAACATCTACGAAGGATGAAGAAAACCGAGGAAAAATAGTCACGGACACAATGTTTTCTGTCGGAGAATTGATAGAAAAAAGGAGAATTTGCGGGAGACATCACCACTTGAGTGTTAGTCCAAACTAGACTGCAGGCCTTGGGTAGGGAAGTAGCGCAAGGGTGTGAACTGAAAGGTTGTTAATAGCGAATCATCCTTTTTTCATTCAAAGCCTTTCTACATCTTCAAATTCTCTTCTATCCTGACCACAAGTGAAGTCAACCATGGGGGGTGATCTACAAGCTGGAGAACCCCAATAGTTTTAAACGACGGAAATTGCAAAAGTTATTAAGGGTCGGAGGTTCTATTTGAGGGAGAATTCGATCTTAATAATTTCATCATGTTCAGCCTCTAAAGACGATTCGATTTCTATACCTTCAAACTGGAAGGTTATTAGCCCCTCATACTATTTGACCAATGAAGAACTGAGAGGTAAACTACTTGCTTTGAGGAGAACTATATTTTCAGATTCTAGAGCTCAAGTTGGCGAAAACATAACTTATGCCTTTGACTTGTATGTAAGAGCTGGAAAAGCCTACAAAGATATCTTAAGATTCAATTACCATCCCATCAAAGATATGCTAGCCAAATCCAATATAATCGAGTGGTTTTTCCTTTCGGGTGGATTCGGAATTATTCACGCACTTGAAAAGGCGCACAAATATCAGGCTACTTTTAACTATAATATAGCCCGCCAAAGGGACATACCCTATACAGTCAAGATATGGGATGGCACACTGGTAAGAATCTGTGATGCAATCTTTTCAAAGCTTAATCCACATTGGGTCTATGTTTTTGGAAGCAGAGACTACACTAATTTCATAAAAAGCACAAAATACTGGAAAGAAAACGAAAGAATCCGAATTTTTGAAAGTACTGGAATATCGGGAGCAAATTGGATAAATCCGATATTGAATAAACTTGTTAATGCAATTCTGAGAGGTGAAATTAAAGATTTTAATGCTGAGTATCAAAGCAAGTTCATAAAGCAACTTTATTGAGGGTAAGTTATGTTCAAGGAAGTTAGCCAGTTCATAGAAGAAATTTATGCTCTGGTTTCCATGAAGGGAACTCCTTTTAATGAACCTAACCTGTTTCTTCCTCTCAATGGAATCTATTTCTTTTTCGAAAGAGGACAAAAAATTATGATAGGCGACAGGGAGTTTGATAGAATAGTTCGTATAGGCATAAATGAAAAACCGAACAATTTTAGGAAAAGGATAAGAGGACATTATAAGGGCAACATTGAAGGAAGTGTTTTCAGGGAAAATGTTGGATGGGCATTACTCGAACGTGCCAATAAAAAACCAAAGATTGTTTACCGCACAAAGAAAAACTATAAGAAACAAAATTCGGGAGGGCCCATCGAAGATTTAATTAACAGATATTTCTCAAAGGCCTTTACTTTTAAAGTGTTTGCCATTGATTACCAAAAGCTTGCCATATACGAGAGGACGTTAATAGCCGCGTTTTCGATCTATTATCAGTATAAAATTTGGAATGGAGAGATGACCCTTAAAGACTGGCTTGGATATTACTCATATTCGCGTAAAGACAAGATAAAAAGAAGCGGTTTATGGAACAGTGAAGGAGTAATTCTAGTAAACTCTTTCAAGCCACTATCCTTTGAAACCAAGTTCGAAACAAGAATACTATCGCTATCGCTCCTCCATAGCATACGTAAGGATTTAATCCAAAATCTCATTCAGATATAGATTTTCCTTTTAAGCCGAAACAGTTAGATTTCAGTCGGTTAATAACATATTCTACACCCCAGATTCATCTTAGACAAAAGATTCCAAGGAAGAAAGGGTATCTTGGGGGGCCTCATGGAAGAACCCACTACTTTCTCATACTGTTAATGCGGAATAATACCATTCCTTACTTTATTATCGTGCACGCAACTTGCTTCCCGAAGAGGCATATGACGACATATGGCCAATCGACGACGTTCATATACTTTTGGCCAGATTGAAAGACAACCAATATCAGCCCTTAGATCTTCATTAGAAATATCGCGCTAATACAAAA
>QMYO01000181.1 GCA_003662715.1 Candidatus Bathyarchaeota archaeon
AGGTAATCCTACGATACACAATTTGCTTCCTTTTTTAATATAGTGGACAATTTCAGGTAACATGCAGAGAGAGAAAGTCTTAAAATAAATGGAGCCTTGAGCAGAGATAACATCATCTTCATTATCCGTTAATAATACTTCCACACTAAAACCCTTCATTCTAACAATAAGAACTTCATCAACAATCTTATGTTTGAGCATGTAAAGAAGAAGAGAGGTTACGACACCGCCTGAAGCAGCGTGAAAGCGAATGTCATGATTAGTGCTGTAACCAAAAAATATTTTTTCGATTCTTTCAATGGTCTCAAAGTATCTAGGATGTCCCTTATAGAGATAGAAAAGGGGCGGGCAAGCTTCAACGCATTTACCGCATTTTATACAAAGCGTATAATCAAATTCTACTGTTACCAATCCATTGTCAATTCGACGGTTTACTGCATTTGAAGGGCAAACACCTAAACAGATACCGCAACCTACACATAGTTGAGTCATATATTTATGATGACTCATCAAGTTATTTGAGTGAACTTTGGAATGCTGATCAAGCACAGTTTTCATCTTTGTAGAATTTAACAAATTAGTATACACCATTTAGGAGCTGCTGGATGATTTCTGCAACCAGATCTTTACTATCTCGCCGGTTTTCATTGCTTTCTCTCTAAGAACTGGAATTTTCCTTCTCAAAGCATGCCTGAGTCTGTCTCGATTGTAAAAGGCCTTTTCTATTTTATTTAGTGCATATGGTATGCTCAGATCTTTAAGCGGAAGAACGAACTCGCCTAAGCCTACTAGGTTCATAATACCCTCTGTTTTATGGGAATAGGAAATGGCTACTACGGGAACATAGGTTGAAAGGGCTGAGGTGTCGGCGTGCATATAAGCTCCAATGAATAGATCACACTTTCCTATAATTCCTCTCAGCTCTTCTACACTATACTCGCCATTTATCGAATTAACGAGCTCTTTACACTCTATTTTTTTAATAACTTCTTTCGCGAGAAATCTGGGATCGCAGCAGCCGAGGTGAGCATGTGAAGCACTTATTGAAGTATGCGGTATGAAAATGACTTTAGCTTTCATTTTTGAAGTTAAATAATCAACAATTGCAGACATAACGTCTAGGTGTCTGTACATATTTTCTCTTATGGCAATTCCAACTAAGGGACGTGTTTCCTTCACACTTTCTCTGGAGAGTATCTTGTAAACTTGATGATCCGGAACTGGCGTTATTGCAAAGCTTAAGTCGGGCACCACGTATATGGGTGCTCTAACACCCATCTTTAGTAAATATTCCTTAGACAATTTTTCCCTAGCCATAATAACCTTGCAGCGGTTCAGTACAAACTTCGCCAAAATGCTGGAGAACCCACTCTGAAAAGGACCAATGGATTGCGGAAAGAAAAACAAGGGTTTCTTTAATAATATAGCTATAAGACTTTGATGCCACAAGATGAAAAACAGCAGCTTAAAGTAAAATTCCTTTTTATAAGCAAATGTGTCCCCATAACACAAATTGATGACAACATCCGCATTTCCGTATTCCCTTAACACTTTGTCTCTTCTTAATAAAAAGTCTGCGCTAACACGAATACAGCGTAAAATTCTCCATAATGTGGCAGTCAGTAAACGAACAAATGCTCTCAAAATAATTTTAACGACTCTTTCTTCCGCATCTATTACTGTGTTTATGTTTCCCTCTAGATAAGCTGTTTTAATTGGATAAAATGACTCAACAAATGTATGTATCAAAGTAATTTTCAGATTAGTGAAATTTTCCTGAAGGGAAACTATGCAGCCTTTCGTAAGGGCGGCAACACCCCTGTTTCTCGCGAATATCGTTCCGCCCAGAACAAGCACTTTCAAAAACGCCGCCTCTATTTAATTTTATTAGAAAGTGATCATGGCATATTTCTATAAATTTCACATGCACCACTGGAGTATATTATGCTCATCTCTGAAAAGTTAGTTAACAAGGAAGTATTGATAAGCCTTCCCTGATCAACTATTTTTCCTCCTATACTATTCATGCACCCTACAAAAATAGTTCCATTTGACGCAAACCTTGTAGTGTTGGACAATCGGCCGACGTCCCCTCTATATATCATGCTGTAAATGGTAATTACACGATTTTTAGAATAAAGGTCGGCGTAGACCCGCGTAAATTTGGTATTTGCATTTTCTGAAAGCCATCGAGCCCCAAACACGTCTGTTTCTGGAATATAGCCTAATCGACTAAGCCACAGAATGTCCATTCTGTATTTGCTTAGCGGTATGGACCAATTACTAGTTTTGACTATCTCATATACAAATCCGGTTTGGAAGAGAAAGTAAGGAACAAGTACAATCAGCAATAAAACAGAAACCAAAAGTTCCCGTCTTCGCTTGAGCGCCAATCCCACAAGAACCCCAGTGCCTAGAACGCACAACGGAGCTAAGAAGAACAGAAGTATATGATAAAATCTAGTCATATTCATGGTATTCGCCAACCCCGGTATGGCAATAAGTAAAACCAAAAGCACTACTGAGATAAGGCAGAATGTAAAGTAGTTTCTTCCAACAGCTTTAACTCGCTTCGTTACTAGCCCCAAAAAACCAATTACAATTAAAAACTCTGTACAATACGCAAAAGCTCTGCTGATTGCATTCCAAATTGTTGGAGGCGCCTCTAAGCCTAAACCTCTCAGTACCATTTCCCCTCTTGATGCAGGGTTGAAAAAGTCGCTTAATTGGCTGTAAACGTAGTCTCCAAACTCTAAAAAGCTTTCAAAAATGGCTGAATTTGATGTATAAACATACCACGCAAACATTATAACCGCGAAAAAGAGAATCATACTTAGAGTTATGTGTCTGCCGGGTCGCTTTGCAAGTACTAATAGAACGAAAACTAAAGAAATTAAAAATAGGAAGATTTCTGAAACACCATAATGCGATGTTACCAAACCAAAGCTAAAAATTACATAAAAAATCATTTTATTCAACGGTTTAATTCTGTTCTTTAAAATAACGAGCAATAACAAAACGAAGAAAAGTTCCGCTACTATTTGTCTATTAAGCCCCAACATTTCAGTATAAAATGTTGCATAAGCCATAAAGAAGAAAGCAGAAATAAAGGCGTATTTTTCTCCTATGTAGCTTTTCCATAGCTGATACAAACCTAATGGTACAAAACAGAAGATTAATGGAAAAATTAACTTAAAGATCCAAGTTAACTCGATGTTTAATAAAAGTGAGTAGATTGTGGGAAGAATTGTGACGCTCAACATCGAGAAAATCTTTCCGTACCCGACGTCTCCAACATAAGGATTAGTTGAACTCCAAAAAGCATTGTTTTCTGTAGTTTTTGAAGCAAAATATTCAAGAGGCACGTCGGAGCCGAAAGAAATGACATAATTGGATATAAGTGAGGTGTGAAAGAGAAGGGCCATAGCTATCATAAAAATTGCAAAAGAATAGGATTTTGGAGACACCAGCTTGCCAGAGAGGACTGTAAGTACGAACAATAACGAAATAAATACCAGCATGAAAAGCAAAATAAAGTTGTTTCCAAAAGTATTCGCCCATATTACCCCGATGATACTAAGTATCGAAGGAATCACAAAAAATAGTATTGACGGCGATAACTTGAAAGACTCGTTACATAAAGATTTGATGTCGGTACCTCTCAAATACGCAATGAATATGCATACAAAAACGAAACAGTTCAAAGTTATCAATAAAGGCACTAGTGAAAGCGGCTGAAGTAAGCCGAGCAAAACACCAAATTCGTTTAAAAGAAGGCCAGTGAACATTAGAAAGGCGATACTAAGCCCTACTGAAAAGAGAATTGTCTCCACTCTATCAAACCTGTCTAATTTAAGTAATTTAAGAATAAGAAAGCCTGGGACGAATGTGAAAAAGAGAAAGCTGGCAACTTGTCTAGCGACTGGAACATTGAGTAACATCAGAATGTTCACTGCGGCTTGTAGGGAAATTAGGGATATTACCCATCTGCTTCTTCTTTTTCTGCTAACTAGGCTGTTCATGTAGAGGTCTCCAAATTTATCGTAAAACGTAAGACTTATAACATGCGACTGCATATGTATTAACGAAGTACATATAAACAAAAGCGAGAAAATGAAAATGTACACTCAAAATAATCATTTGCAAAACTCTTTAAATGGGGCGGAAACACTAACTCCATTAAGCTTGAAATGCATGAGAAACACTGCTAGAGGTAATTACTGAGTATTTAACGGATGGACACATGAAATGTTAGAAAAAAATCAAAAGATAACATTATGCTTAGGCATGGTAATTATCGCAATATTGCTAATAGACTGCGCATTTATTTACGCTAGCTTAACAGGCAGCGTTATTATAGGTAATAGAGGAAGAATATTTGTTCCAACAATAACTTTCAGAGATCTTCCGGTAGCCTATCAAAGCGAGATTCGCGGAGTGTTCATACACGCCTACAATACTATTTATCCCAACTGGACACAAATAGCAGATGTATGCGATTCATACGGCATAAATGTTGTAGTTGTCGAAATGTTGGGAAATAGCTTCGCAAGATATCCAAGCGATATAATTCCGTCGTCTGATTATGGGCTTCTTCCTGAAGGACCTATAGAGATGCACAAGCACGGAATAAAATTCTTTGTAAGCATGAATATTTTATCGGGTGGATATAGCGGTGATGGAATTGACAGGAAATGCGTGAAACCTGACGGTTCAAAGGCGGATTGGATGTGTCCAACGAAAAATGCAAGCAGAGAACTATCAAAAGCAATAGTTCAAGAGTTATTTACTAAATATCCGGAAATTGATGGTTTTATGTTTGATTACATTAGGTATGACAGTATA
>QMYO01000182.1 GCA_003662715.1 Candidatus Bathyarchaeota archaeon
TCATAAGACTTCACAATAAGTTAGGTAAATACAACGAAGAGTTAGAATAAATCTAATAAATTTAAATCGATGTTTAAAGCTAATCCGGTCCATCATGTTTCTTGAGGAGCTTGAAAAAGGCAAGCAAGAAAGTTGTGCACTTATTTTATCCGTGAAATTGAATGGGTAACTTTAACTCCTCTTATGAGGCTTCGACTGATTAGGCAGCCTCTGTCTACAATTGATTTGCATCTTTCAAAGGCGTTAACGTCTTCATCAGAGATTTGCACTTGAATCTGCATGTCAATTTTATCAACAAATTCTCGACCAGACTCGTCCTTACTCATCGTTACTTCAGCCTTCGCCTTAAGCGCATTGACATCAACACGGGTTTTCTGAAGTAGAGTGAACAGCCAACCAGCCATGCAATAGGTGACGGAGGCTGCTAAAAGCTTGCGAGCTACTCCTCCCGTTTGGTCTTTTGGGACACGAGACGCAGCTATGACTAAATCATCCATTGCTCCGTGGTCAAACTTCACTTTAAAATCAACATCTCCAAGATATTCTAGTTCCACACCAACCTTTTCCATGTTATGTTCACCAATCATAAAGCCTCATAATTCTGAATTATAAGAATTTACCCTCCAAAAACATAACAGCGTTTCTAACATCCATTTTTTATATGCATACGTAGAGTTATATCCACTTGACCATGAGTAGGAAAAAGATGATTCATTATGCAGTATCATGTTTACATTCTTTTATGCAAAGACGGAAGTTACTATACTGGCTACACGAAAGACTTAGAATCCCGTCTTGAACAGCACATGCTTGGGAAAGGCGCTAGATACACTAGGATGCATAAGCCGGAGAAACTTGTTTACTTGGAGGCATTCGCCACAAGGAGAGAAGCAATGATTAGGGAACGACAGATTAAACGTTTGACTCACGACGAAAAACTCAAACTTGCTAGTTCACATGTTAAATGACTGTGTGCTACCCATTTATAGAAGCTGAAATTGCAGAAAGACGCTTTGAGCAGAATTAAACTTCTTTTTTCACAGGTTCCCGTACTACGCTGACTAGAAAGAGCGCAGCCATCAATTCGGCGGCAGCAAATAGATAAAATGGCGCTGCAGGATTAACTGTTTGAAATAGAAAACCTCCTAGAAGTGCACCTGACGCCGCTGAAACAGCATTGCTTATATCCCAAAGAGCCGTTATTCGCCCCCTCATCGCCCTAGGTGTTAAATCAGCTTGAAGAGCCTCATGCGCTGGCGCATAATATATCCCAGTTACTATAAGAAGAAGAGCAACTATCAAAGCTTGAACGAAAGAACGGGAAAAAGTAAAAAGAATGGCGAAAGGAGCACAGGTAGCCGCTGAAATTATCATAATTTTTCTTTTCCCAAACTTGTCGCTGAAGTGTCCTCCAGGAATCTTTAAGGCTATTGCCAAAAGAAATTGCAGGCTAACGATTAAACCCCATTCTGAGTCTGTGAGCTTAATCACGTCATGCGCATATAGGATGTAGTATTGTCCTACGGCTCCGTTGGCGAACATTATTAATGCATATGAAACTATCAGCGCTTTTAGGCTGGTAGGCAATTGATAAGATAACTTCATGAAACTTCTAAATGCATTAAAATTTGGAAAAGTCAATTTTCCAGCGACTCTGCTTCGCAGTGTTTCTTTAAGAAAAAGTAAGACGACAAAAGCTGAGGCGAGGGCAGCTGCAGCAGCATATATGCATGCTAACCTAAAGCCGTTAAGTAAGCTGTGGTTCTGAATCAGCCATGCTCCGATGAGAATGGCTATTGGTACTGGAAGAGAGGAAATAACTTGAAGAGATGCTATTCCCGTGGTTCGTTTTTTAGGTTGAATTGAATCGATTACTAATGCTTGGGAGGCTGGGCGAGATACGGTGCCTAAAGCGCTGAGTACAGTTAGCAAAGCGAATGTACGCCAGTCCTGTGTAATAGCGTAAAGTAATGGAAAGGATATGCCATAGAAGGCGGATAGGACAATGATTCTTCTTCTGCCGTAATGGTCAGCTATTATGCCTCCTAAAAGAAACATGGCGCATTGAACTATAAGTGTTGCAAATTGCATTAATCCAAGCGTAAAGGGGTTTCCACCGAGCTCATTGAAGTATCTGGGAACCCATGTGTGAATGATTCCTGCTCCAAAGCCTCCGATGGCGCTGCTTACTGCGATGGTGGCTAGGTTTCCACGAAGAAAACTTAAGGCGCTTTGAGATTTTGCATTTTTGTCAGAAACAGCTTTTTTCACGTTTTTTCGCCTGCTAGAAGGAACTAACTTCAGTCTAGTTCTTCGCTATTTTATATCGCCTCGTCACGTTTTGTATGTTGCCCTTCTCAAAAGCGTATATTTCTTTGAGGTCTTTTTTCCAGTCTCTTTCATACATTTCTGGGTCATCGATTTTTTTCTCTGAGGGGTCCACGTGAATCCATCTTTTTTGTTTTTCATTCCAAATTTCTGTCCATACGTGGTCGGACATGTCGAGAACTAGTCTAGCTCGATAGTTGTGTGCTAAACAGAGAGCGGTGAATAGAATGCTGAATTCTCCGCATTTTCCTTTGCCGTAAGCTAGTATTTCTATAGGGTCGTTGTGTCGAATTATGTCGTCATTGCTCCATTTAACTTTCTCATGAAGCCATTCTAGTAGCTCTGTTAAACTGAGGTTTTTTTCAAAGAGGTTTCTGAGTTTAGATAGTAAAATGGGGTCTATTATTTTCTCGCTGATTTTTCGATATTTTTCAATGGCGTCTCGTTTTAAGAGGGTCATTAAATCCCTGCTTCTAACACATATGTATTTTTTAGGTAGTTTTTGATGGCAAAATCTCTTATGAAGTGACGATTAATACTGAACATAAATAATTGCATCGTAGCTTAGTGGGATAGGTGAAAATATGATGAAAAAGTTAATTTAGAAAGTTGCTTGTAACTATATTTCTCATGCCTCCCCACTACAGAGCAATCATAGGGGTAGATGCTATTGAAAAGGAAAAAACCAAGGTTTAGGATATTTCCAAAACGTGGTTACATTCTTCTTTTGATTATTGTATTGATTGCTTTTCTCATTTTCACCGAACTCTCAATCATCTTCGCGGGAAGAGGAGTGAAGACTATTGAATTTCTTTACACAAGTGAAAAGCAAAGCTGGATTGAAGAAGTTACACCTCTTTTTGAACAGTGGTATTTTGAAACGTTTAAAGAGAAAATCCACATTAAACTCACGGTAACGGGAACACACGACAGCGTAATTCAAATTCTCTGGGGCAACATCAAGCCCGTTGCATGGAGCCCCGCCTCAAGCATATGGATACCCTACATAAATCTAATGTGGCATAACTTAGGCTATGAGGGAAAAATCGCTCCAGACAATTGGAACAGAACTGTTTTTTCACCCATCGTTATTGCCGGATGGAAATCCCTTGTTGAACAATACAACATTACCAGTTTTAGAGACCTATATGAACTAGCAAAAACTTCTGATTTCAAGTTTGGGCACCCCGACCCCCGTGACAGCAACGGCGGCACGATGGCAGTTGCCCTCGAATTCGCTGAAGCAGCGCGCAAGAAGCCTGAAGAACTGACCATCGATGATTTCACGGATGAGTCTGTTCTAGAATTTGTTAGTACACTCGAATCTAAGGCTGTATATTATGGGAAAAGCACAGGGTTTTTTGGTAGATGGGCAGCCGAAAGAGGACCTTCACAAATTCACTTCTTCAGCGTTTATGAAAACATAGTTTTAGACAATTCTCTTAAGGCTGTGAAGAAATGGGGAGAGCCTCTAGTTACAATTTATCCTAAGGATGGTACGCTTTTATCTGACCATCCATTTGTCATTCTCGAAGCGCCTTGGGTTGAACCTTGGCAACGAGAAGTTGCAGAACAGTATCTTTCTTTTCTATTAAGAGAAGAAAACCAACTGAAGGCGCAGCAATATGGATTTCGCCCAGCAAATCCAAATGTTCCTCTTAATACCACGATTTTCAGCGAAGAAAATGGAGTTCAAGCGGACATGGGAAATGTACCAATTTTGAACCCGCTACCCGGGGACGCCTTAGAGGCGCTTTTCACAGTTTGGATTAAGGTGAAAAATCAGGGGATATAAACATCATATGGAGCGTATTGCATAACTTATGAGACGCCTTAACAATAGAAAACTCATCGCTCAAGTAGGTATATTCGTAACTTTAGCCAGTTTAGGCGTCTTCGTGCTTTTGCCAACCTTTTACCTAATATCGTTCACGCTTACCAAATGGCCTGAAATCTACACAGATGTTTTCGCTAATCCTCTCATTGGAAATACAAATTGGCAACAAATTCTGAGATATTTAGCTCTATCTTTTCGCTTATCTTTTGTTGCTGTTGCTTTGGACTTTCTTTTCGGAGTGCCTCTCGCATATTTTTTGGCTCGCAAGCGCTTTTTTGGAAAAGCCTTTTTGGAGGACATCATCACTTTATCATTGGTGATTCCAACATCAGGTTTTGGTGTTGCCACATTACTTACATGGCAGATGATTGAATCGGACTATGTAATTCCTTTCATTAATGTTCCTTTTTTAATGTTGATAGTTCACGTTGCGTTGACTTTCCCCTATATAGTTAGGACGCTTCAAGCAAAACTTGAAGACTTGGAACCCGCATTTGAACAAGCATCACGAACTCTTGGCGCTTCAACCTTCACAACCTTCAGAAAAATTATTTTTCCGCTTTCTCTTCCAGCACTCTTTTCTGGCGGGGTTTTAGCGTTCGCAAGGTCGCTTGGTGAAACTGGCGCAACCATGGTTGTTGCCAGCGTTGACA
>QMYO01000183.1 GCA_003662715.1 Candidatus Bathyarchaeota archaeon
CTCTTCAACTATCGGTAAATATTGTTTCAACAAGTCAACGGTTTCTTGCGACAAAAACGACTTTGCTAAAACAAGCTCCTTCTCCGTAATTAGCTCGAAAGGTATCGGTGCGTCTTGCTCTAGATTCGGAAGCATGTCTTTTCTAATCTTAGCGAAATCTCCAATTCGCCATGCTAAATCTTTACCCATGCTTATGATTAGCTTATCTCTGAGATTGTTCGCAACCTTAAACATTTCTCTATATTGCTGTGGTGTTGGAACGAAATCTTTTGTGGTCACTACTGTTCTTGATATTTCGGAACCCGTCGGTATAGTCATGGGCATTTCATAAAACCGAAATAGTTGCTGAATTCCTAAACAATAAGTTCTTGCACTATTTATTCCGTATGCTTGGTTAGGCTTGCCTCTGATTGTATGGTTCGGTTCTAAAAGCCATTTATGAAATTTTTCGAGTTCCCTAACGAATCGCTTCTTTCTATGCAAGTCGCCACTTACCCAATCTTCTTTCCGCATTTTTAAGACTTCATTCGGTGTCTTGCCGAACCATTCACAAAACTTCTTAATTCCGTTTTTGTATTCTTTGTATGTGTTCTTTGATTTGGTGTTCTTGACGTAATTAAGGAAATACTCAACGGTCATTTCAGTTGACATGCTTCTCAGTCTCCCTTTTCGTATGATTGCATATAAAGAAAGTCCGCAAGTGACACAATGACACAATGACACATTGCACAACATACACAATGTAACGTTATATCAATGTTGTCTCCGAAAGCGTTCGGTTTAACGGGTGATATCTCCATGTCTTCGTGGGTTCAAATCCCACCCCGCCCGCATTCTTCTTTAAGCATTTTAATCCTTATTACAGCTCTTTTTCGAGAAGGCTCTTGTTTTATCAATTGTTTAATTTCACACCGTGCTCCCCATTTTAGAGTAAGATTCGAATCCACGGTGTGTGTAAAGTATGTAATAACGCTGAATTAACCACGTCCAAACTGCGAGTCTCAGCCACCTACCTATTTTCGCATTAAACAATAGCAACTAACGCCCTACAACATAATCGCAACCTTAAATGAGCACACCAAAAATCCATACTCGGTTAAACACCATTAATAGAATGCATTTGAAAGCCATGCCTTCATGCAAGCTTAGTACATAGGATCAACGTTATAATAATTAAAATCGCGATGAAGAACGGTTTAGAGAACTCAGGAATCACGCTATACGTGTAATATTCTTCAGATTTATCGTCCAATTTTTATTTTAAGCCACTAAACTCATTCTTGTTTTATAAAAAGGTTGCAATCACGCCATTATTTTGTTTTAATTAAGTTTTTAATGTTTTTAGTGAATTCTTTAACTTTTTTGAGGTATTCGCCTGATTTGACTTCTTCCTCTTTAACATTGAGTGTGGCTATTGGCTGTTTGGAGAGTTCCTCCATTTGTCTGAAAATTTTGCCGCTGTTTATGCTGTATGTGCTGAAGAAAGCTATTTTCTTGATTTTGTGGCCATTTAGGGCTATGTAGGTTCTTATTGGTGACGATAGCCTTCCTGCCCAGACTGGAGAGCCAACCACTACCATGTCGTACTCTTCCGAGTTCCTGCTAACGGGATAGATGTCTGTGAGCTTTTTGAATATAGCTTCATATCCAGACCTCAGAAAACCAAAGGCTCCTATCCTATTTTTCTTGTCTTTTATTTCCTCAATATCAGCGTTCAGGTCTTCAGCAATCGCTTCAGCTACCAACCTAGTATTTCCCGTCCTAGAGTAAAAGACGACTAAAGTTTTCATAACACCATTTTCCAATCTTACCAATCCGCTACCTCGAAGTTAAATCTTTTACTACATAATTTCTCTTAACAGAAAGGGAGGGTTTAGATTAGATAGGGAAGTACACGAGTTTTTCCTGTAAAGGATGCATTATGCTTTGCCACTTATTGGCGGGGATTATGCTGAAAGGAATCCGCCGTCTACGGGGATTAGGACTCCATGAACGTAGCTTGAAAGGTCGCTTGCTAGAACAAGTGCCATTCGCGCAACCTCGTCTGGCATGCCCATTCTGCCAAGTGGTGTACGCATGGTGTATTCTATGCCTTTCTTGACAACGTTTAATTTAAACTTCAAAATCTCTTTAGCTACGCTTTTTGTTCCAGAGGCCCATATTCCGCCGGGCACTAGAGCGTTTATTCTGAAGCCAGCTTTTCGCGCGCGGAATTGTTCACTAAGTCTATATCAATCCATTTGGGCTAATATATCTCGCCACACCGCATACCCATCTCTTTAAGTAATTGCTCACGCAACATTAATCCTGCGTCCGTGTGTCTATTTGTATCCTCGGATGCCTAACAGAAATATTAGAGCGCAAGTGGAGTAGAGCGTCCCTGTTATGATGAAGAGAGGTCTAAAACCTGCTACATGCGCTATGACTCCCGACATTATGGAGCCCGTCATAATTCCTATTCCGTTTCCAAGTCCAGACAGGGTAATATCACGTGCCTTATCACTACTTTTAGCGGACTCCGCTAAGACTTTCATGTTTGCTGGGCCAGCGAATCCCCAGAATAATCCGCTAAGAATGTAAAGGGAAATAGTGGAGATTAGGTCAGGAGTAACACTCATGAGCATAGTTGCAAGTCCAGTCAATCCGGCTCCAAGAAAGTAGAGTTTTACTGGTGAATGGGTCTCCGTCATCTTTCTCCAGAGCAAGGCGGGAATTCCCTCCATTAACGAAGATAAACCTATAGCCATTCCTATGAAGGCAGAGTCTGCATTAAAGTCTTGTTGGAGGAATAGAGGAAAAGCAAACAACTCCGCCAAACTAAACCCAAAACTCATCACAAATCTAATAATGAATACAACTTTAAGGTTCCAACTTAACTCTTTGAAGTTGAATAGCTTTTTTAGGTGGAAGTGTACGTTTTTAGCTTTAAACGTTGGGATTCTGGCAATTCGAAACAACACTAGTCCAGTAAAGGATATTAGGCTACACAGGAGGAAGAGCCAGAAATAACCAATGAGATGCAGGATCACTCCAGAGATAAAGAGCCCTATCGCGCTTGCCACGCTCAAGATCGCCCAGTACACTCCTAGTACGCGCCCTAACGTCTCTTTTGGTGAAATGTCGACGAGTAGTGGCAGCTCAACTGCGTTTCTAGTATATTGGGAAAGCGAATCTAGCGTCTTCAGTATCGCGAACCCTATAGGAACCCTGCATATCGAATAAAAACCATAAGACACTGTTCTCAATAGAAACGCTAGGGAGAAATAGCCTTTCCTTCCCACAACGTCGGAATGAACAGCGACAACCGATTTGACAAATATCCCTACAATTGGTGCTAAAGAAAATATCAAACCCATACTCACCAAAGATATCCCCAAAGCATTCAAGTAGAGAGGCAAAATAACGCTAACGATGCCACCGGAAAACAATATAAGAAATATTGATGCGAAAACCAGTAAAATAATGTGCTTGTGCTTCATCTGCTCACATTCCTTTAGGTTCAACGCACCCTCTCTATTCACACGCAAATTTCACATAACAGATTTAATCCAAAAACAATTACTCCTTATTATATCCTTTTGGTTTTGTTGATGTACGCTCGCAAGTGAGTAAAATCAGCCAAAAGACAAGCAATGAAACAACAAGCAGACAAGAATGATTGAGAATTCTATGTTGATGCAGCAAATTTTTTAATGATGATATTTGTCGTTTGCACCGGTAACGTTGATAGATCTAAAACTGCGGAGAAAATGTTTAAAGAACACTAAAGACATTAAATCGATACATACATGGTGATTTGTTTTGGCAGCTGGGCGTCTCATATTCTTGTCGGAAGATGAAATTGTGAGAATTCATGAGGCGAGTTTGAGGATTCTCTGGGAGGTTGGAGTCAAAATCTTGAGTAGGAGAGTGCAGAAGCTCCTAGCTGAGAAAGGTGCAAATGTGGATGCTGCCCATTCGGTTGTGAGGATTCCAGACTTCATGGTGGAGGAGGCCTTAGAGATGGCGCCCAACGAGATGGTTCTTTGCGGGAGAGAGAAGAGGTTTGACCTTAAGATTCCCGCGAAGAATGATCCTTTTGTTGCTACTAGCGGTTTCGCCTCCTTCATAAGGGATTTTGAGACGGGTGAGAGGAGGATGTCTAGGTCCTCGGATCTGAGGGACTTCGCTGTTTTGAGCGATTATCTTGGAGAGGTTGACTTTTTCTGGCCTATTGTGACTCCAACCGAACTGCCTGCACCAGTTCAGACTGTTCACGGTTTAGCTATCTCTCTTCGGAACACAGGTAAGCATGTCCAGTATCAAGCTTTGAGCGAAAAGGAGGCTAAGTGGCAGATTCGATTGGCAGCTGCTATTGTTGGAGACGAGGAGGAATTAAGGAAGAGACCCATATTCTCTTCCATCAACTGTTCTGTTAGTCCCCTCATGTTTGAGAAGGGCTCTTCTGAAGCCATGGTTGAGTTAGCCAAGGCTGGAATCCCTATTGCTCCCATGTCTATGGCTCTATGTGGCAGTACGGCTCCCGCGACGATTGCGGGAACCCTAGCTATTGCTAATAGCGAGAATCTTGCTTCCCTAGTTATTCTTCAGTGTGCCAGTCCAAGGGCACCGGTAATCTATTGTGTAGAGTCAACATCAGCCGACATGAGAACAGGCGGCATCAATTACGAAGCTCCCGAACTCCCCCTCATCGAAGCTGGTGCTGTTCAAATGGCAAGGTTCTATGAATTGCCCGTCTACGCAATTGGCGGCGGATCTTTCATGATAAGATATGATATCACAGCAAGCTTAGGGAGTCTTGAAAGCGCTGA
>QMYO01000184.1 GCA_003662715.1 Candidatus Bathyarchaeota archaeon
AACGACAACCGTATCAAACCCGACGTGTTAGCGCCAGGAGTCAATATTATAGCAGCCCGCGCCAGCGGTACAAACATGGGCACACCTATCTCCCAATAAACGTTTGCGGTGCGGTTAATGTTTCTCTCATCGGAGAAAGCAGTATAAGTTTTGGTAGAGTAAACTTAAGCACCTCATACACTCGCATCATTGTCTTTCAAAACTTGGCTAATAACATAGTTACCGTATCGCTTAACGTAGAGAAACTTGGCGCATCCCTGACAAAACATCATCGTAATATCCTTAAACACTTCCAGCTTCACTCTATCTTACGGCGTCGCCAAAAAAATGTTGAGTTAAGCCTTAACTCAACGAAATGCTACCCAGCAGGTATTTTGAAGGGAGAATTACAGCAATATTTAACGGTAAATATAGTCTCGTTCATGTACAGAAAACTTTTAGCTAAAATAACTAAAACAATTAGATCTAGAGATGCGTCCCAATAAAAGAACTCAACAACATACTCGCTCGAATAAGCTACTTCAAAAACAAGAGGAACAAGACGAAATTGAACAAAACACAGTTAATGCTCGATCTTACTATCTCTCAGCCAAAAAAATAACGTTTCTTACCATTAAAATGGAAAATCATTTCCCAATAAGCCTCTACGTATTCTTTCATGTTTCCATTTATCAGAAAACGGTTTTGTGGCTTTCAGCCTTTGGGGTTCCTACAACAATTTCGAATGAGTAAATGTTAGATCTTCCCCCAGAGCTTAAAAAGTGGGGTTATGGGTCTGTGTCTCCGTAGTGGCTTGTGCATCTTACGACGTCGTAGATGGTTATTTCGTCATCGTCGTCTAGGTCGCTGTTTGGATTGAATTCTGGATCGGTTTTTTTGGAGCCGTAGATGCCGGTTATCTTAACTACATCGTATATGTCGACGTCAAAATCGCCGTCCACATCGCCTGGTATTGTAACTAAAACCAAACCGTTGATGTAAGTGTTGTCTGCTGTGTCTGTTTCGCCTTGGATGGGCCAAGCGTAAGCGCTTATTGTGTGGTTGCCCTTTGCGAAGTCTGTGGTGTTCCATATTAGTGTTATGGTTGTGGAGGCGCCGCTTGTTAGGGTTATCTCTGTTTGGTTGATGGCTGTTGTGTTTGCGTAGAGCGTTAGGTTGAAGGTTTCTGTTAGGTCGCCTTGATTTTCTACCGTAACATTTATGTGCATAGTGTAGCTTTGTCCAACGATTGTTTTTAGCGGGTTGACATTTGTTACTGCTAGGTCGTGGACTCCTATGACGGTTACTTCTCCGTCGTTTGTTGTATGGTTTATCGGGTTTGCTTGTGAGTCGCCTAGTACTGTGTCTGCTAGATGCAATGCTGTGTTTCCGCCTGCTACTGCTTGGAATGTTATTGTTGCTAGGGTGCCGCTGCCGTTTACGCCTGAGACGTTTCCTAGTAGTGTGCAGGTTAGCCATATTCTTCCGTGGGTTGTGTTGTAGTTGTTGTTGAAGTCTACGGTGAAGAAGGCTGTTGAGCCTCCTTGTTTTAGGAATGGTCCTTCGGTTGCTTTGACGGCTGCTAGTATGCTGTTTCTGTAGTATAGTTTGAGTTCCCATCCTGCTAGGTCTGTTACGTCTTTTATTGTTGCGTTTATGTTGAAGGTTTCTGTTGCGTTCACGGTTGTTGATGGTGGATCTATGTAAAGGATTGGGGTTGTTGGATTGGCCTGTGTGGATGGTGTGTATGAACTTATAGAGAAGAATGTTGTAAGGAGTAAAATTAAGATGAGGTTAACATGAATTTTTGATTTGTGCATTTAGGCCACCCATAGTACCAAATTGATTATTAAGTATAAGAGAAAAATAATTATTTAAGGTTACATGGAAGATAATTCTATTCCTTCACTTTACGATACAATTTTGAGAGAGTATAAAAAAGGGGATGTTTGAGAGTTTTAAGCAGTTGTTTATGGTTCTTCTCTTCCGTAGTTTATGGCGACTAGTACAAGGTCGATTAGGTCTACTTTGCTGTCTCCGTTTAGGTCGTAGGTTGTGTGGCTTCCGTAGTCGGCTGCAACCAGTTGCAGGTCTAGCACGTTGACTACGCCGTCCATGTTCAAGTCGCCAGGTATTGGATCGTAGACGTACTGTGCGTTAACAATTCCAAGAACCGGTGGATAAATGTCTTGGTAGTTTGGACACTTGACGCTTATGTACGTTGGTCCTACTCCGAAGCGGATTGGTCCTGTTAGTGTTGGATTTGAAGTTGTCCAGAATATTGATTTTATTACTTGGAAGGTTATTGTTGCTAGGGTGCCGTTTCCGTTTGCTAGTGGTGCGCCGTCAGCTTGAACTACGTCGATGTAGACGTAGCCTAGAGAGTGGTTTATGGTCCAAGAGAATGTTGTGTATGGTCCTTGCAGAAATGTTGTGTCGATTGCTACGTCGATGGCTTGTATGTAAGCCTTAGGATACACTATTATTGTGTGCCAGTCGTGGAGTTTGATCGCGTTTTCTATTTCTATGCTTACCGTGAAAGTGGCGTCCTTTTTGCTTACAGTGATTGTGTCAGGCGTAATCTTTAGTACTGGTTGGATAGCGTTTATCCTATAGTAGCTGCCGTGAACGTTCCATGGATACAATGGATTAGCATTGTGGTCTGCAAGTTTGTTCACTGTCAATGTCAAAGGAGTGTCACGATAGTAGTCTATGGTTAAATAGCAAGGATCATAAATTACATGGAACGTTAATGTAACAACCGTTGCGGTTCCGTTGAACCCGTAATCGTCTAGGGATGTGGCAACAAGCCAATACCATCCTTCGGTGTTGTTCCATTCGCTTTTGGCAATGAAGTAGCTGGTCCAAATCTCATCGACTTTTACATCTACGCCAACGAGTTCTATCAGGCTTGGATCCCATGACACCTTGAAGTCGAAAGCATACACGTCCACAAGGTTTGCGGCGGTCACATTTACATCAAAGGTAGTGCATTCTGCAGGCACGTCTTCAATTACTGTCTGCGGAGTCATGAAGAACGCCGATTTACCCAAGTAGACAGCAACAGCACTGATGGGTTCAGACACATTGATCTTTATCTGGTTATGATATTGTGTTTGTGGAACACCGTTGACTTCCCAATGGTCAAAGTACATGTCAAACGGATAGTGAGCGATTGGACCAGAGGGAGCCTTGATCCACTTGTATGTGTTTGCATCCCACCAGAACTCTTTCGGGAAGCCTGTCAAAAGATCCTCCATTGGTGGTTGAGGTTCAGCGTTCAGTTTCACTTTGAATTGTTTCTTGTAGTAGGCGGTTGCATTGCGCGGGCCGTTCATTGTGATTGTGGTGTTGCAGTTTGAATCTGTCCAGTGTCCTGGATCCTTAACCCATTCCACAAACACATATTGGGTGTCACTGTCAACGGGTATTATACAGGGAGCTGACAATGGAACTTTAGTGTCCGGTTTGAACCATCCGCTCTGTGTAGAAACGCAGCTTAAGCCGCCTATATTGTCGTTAACTTCCAGATAGTATTCTTTCGTGTAGATAGCATAGAGCGTTTTACCTACTGTGGTAGCGTGCTCGATGTGCACCGTAACTGTCGTATTATACATATCAAAAACACTAGCAAGGTACCAGTGGTCAAACACCCATCTTATGCCAGGATCACTTGGATCTGGAACAATTTCTGGAGCAGTAATAGTAACGTTAGAGCAATAGTCATAATAGCCGCTGTAACTTTCCAATCCTGTGTCGAGCATTCCAGGCGAATCAGCAACCGTCAAGTAATACTGCAAATAGAAGTAGGCTGTAGCTTTGGTTCCAGGTCCTAAGTGTACCGTAATATTTTCTGTTGTGAGGGTTTCAGGAACCCACGCTGATCCGTTCCATCTCTCAACGAGCCAGTGGTCAAATCTCCACCGCCAGTTCCCAGGATTCTCATTCGTAACCGATGGAGCAGTTAAATCAACATTGGTGCAGTCTGGATACCAGCCACGCTTGTCTGGATCATAATAGTTTGAACCTGGACCCCAAGGCTCATATTCAGAGTCGGAATCGGTCCAAAGCTTGTACCGTAATTCCCACTCTGCTATAGCGGTCTTAGGCCCATCCATTGTGATCGGGTCGCTTGTCCAGAAGTATCCCGCATAGTAGGTTTTTCCACTTGCATCTCCAGTCCAATTGAGGAAGTAAGCTCTTGCATAAGTGTCTATCACCATATAATCAACTGAACTGCTCTTTAATACTCCAGCATATGCAGTTGCACCAGCGTCAAACCACCTTGAGGACGTGTTCTCATACCAGACACCGCTATCCCAAATGTTCGGCACATCGTATGGCGTGATAACAGTTAAAAGATATTGAACTTTATAGTAGGCAGTGGCGGTCTTGTTCTGATCCATGGTGACCATGTGCTTATTGTTGGTAGTTGACCACGAAGTACCGTCATAAGTAATTGTCCAGTTGTCAAATACGTATCTCACATCTCCATCTTCAACAATGAGAGGTGCAGTGATATTGATCTTTGAACCTATTGTATAATTATGTACTCCCACAGGCGGAGCAGTATCAGGAACAGGCATACCAGCAGGGGCATAATCGATGGTCAAATACACATACGTGTCAGCGGCATTAGCGAAATACGCCGGTGTGAACACAACGCTAGAAACACCGATGAGAAGCATTAAAATCGCTACTATCGCTAATAGTTTACTTTTCATTCTCCTTTCTCCTTTATTCTCCTATTTCCGTCACGCTTACGCGTGCAGTAAAAACTTTACTAAGAAGTAATATATAATTC
>QMYO01000185.1 GCA_003662715.1 Candidatus Bathyarchaeota archaeon
GCTAGGATAATCATAATTGAGGAGGCTAAAATTGTGTCGATGGAGGAGGCGGGCATCTATAAAACCCCTGTTAGAAAGCTTGACATGAAATTCTGAGAAAACAAAATTGCCAAAAGAGATGTAATTGCCAGCAACACTGAATATTTGAAGCCTGCTGCGAAAGAACCTTCGCTAATTTTGCCCATGAAAAAGCCAGACAGCCAACCTTGAAAGATTATTCCAACAGCGAAAATGTCCACCTGCGACTTTATTGTTAGGAAGGGTGTTTCAGCCATGCCTGGAAAGGATATGCCGGTGAGAATGCTAATCATGGATATTGTGGTGAGAGCCATCAGGATGCTCCAAATAAAAGATAAAACGATGTAGGGTTTAAGCATGGCACGCTTGTCTTTCTCAATGTCTCTGTCTTTTTCGCTGTATTCGGATAGAATTTCAAGAGCTGTTGGAGAACCGCCTCCAACCTCTATGCTTTCAACTAGGATTAAAAAGTCAACGAGCACTGGCCAGCTTTGAATCTCTTTTCTTATGCTTCCAAAAATCTTTCTGAGAGAGACACCCCACTCGATTTGGTCTCTAGTTAGTCTTATGTATTTGGAAAAACTTCCATATCCCCTCCTTTTTGACGCATGTATAATGCTTTTTTCGGGTGAAAGCCCGGTTTTTCTAGCCTCGGTAACGTCACGGAGGAAGCTGGGCATCGCCTCTTCAGCTGTGAAGTTTGTTTTAGCGATTTTATGGTAGCTTATTGCTGCAGGTACAGAGATTATTATGAGGCAGATTGTTACTAGGGTTGGCAAAGGCAGCAATTCAGTTATGAATCCAAGTGGAGGCACAAGGGTAACTGCTATAAGCAAGGCTACGGTGCCGATTGCTGGAACTAACGCCTTACGATATGGGTCGCTAACGTCGATAAGGGTACTCTTCTGCATATTATGTGCAACTGCCATGAATAGGAGAGATAACATGGGCATCGCAAAGAAGATTAAAATATACATGTCCTGTGGAGTGCTGGGTGTAGCACCAATTTCCAAAGCAAAGGAAGTTGAATAAACCACCACGAAGAGGAGGTAAATACAGAGGACTACGATTAACATAACCGAATAAATTTCAACAAGTGTTCCTAATTTTTCGATAGAACGAATTGCAGCGGCTTTTCGCGTTTCGAAAATGGAGCGTAACTTACTGTGTAGAAAACTTACAAGATTGCCGCCGCTTTTTACTGCTGAAACATATCCAGCTAAAAAATCTCGATATGGTCTTGATTTTGTTTCCTCAGCCTTTTTATACATAACAGTAAGTGTATCGTACCCTAGAACTTCAACTTGTCTAACCACATCTTTTGCTTCTTTTTGAATAGCTGGAAGAAGACTTAAAGATTGCATTTTTTTCCAGCTTTCATAGAGCGTAACTCCGCTCGCCGCCATCACTGTGAACATTATTGTAGCGAAGGGAAGTTCACGTTCAAGTTGGCTAGATTCTTTTATTCCTAAAAAGTCGAAGAAACGCCTAATTCCGTTTGTTATGTTAAAAGATGCCAATAGCTCACCAGCTAAATTTTTTAGAAACCATTTCAGATCGGAATTGAAGGTTGTGGTAATATTTGCTTAAAGCATTGTTAAGACTACGGTAATCTCGTATGTTCTGTTCCACCATTGAAAGCAACATTTTTTTGCGGTTCTCTAACTCTTCCATTAACATTTCCATAGATACATTGAGGTTTTTCGCGATTTTCTTAAGCAAAAAACTATCTGCTAAGTTCTCTTGAAAGGTGTCAGAAGAAGCGTCCCAAGTAAATATGTCAAGAATTGTATTTACATTTTTTATCTCTGACACGCGAACAAATTTTCTACTTGACAGCAACTTTCCAGACTGGTCGAAGACGGGTTGTCTGACGTGTTTCACCACAATTGTACAATTCATTAACGGAATGATTGCGGGTACAATGTTCATTGGTGGTTGAGTGAGCCTTTTAATCGCTGTTTCTACATCTTCAGCGTGGATTGTGCATAGTCCACCGTGCCCTGTGGCAAGTGCTTGAAAGAGAACAAAGGCTTCTTCTCCGCGGACTTCGCCTACGATTATTAAGTCTGGGCGATGTCGCACAGCTGATTTAATGAGGTCAAATAACGGTATTTCGCCTTCGCTTTCAATTCCGAAGCCTGAGCGGGAGATTGTTGAAACCCAATTTTCGTGAGGTAAGTTTAGTTCAGCTACTTCTTCCACTGAAATTATTTTATAGGTAGGGCGAGTTAAACAAGCAATTGCATTCAACGCTGTTGTTTTACCTGCACCCGTGGCTCCCATTATCATTAAAGACATCTTATTTTCCATGAGTAGCCAGAGGTACGCAGCTATGCTTTCATTTATTGTTTCATTTTTGATTAAGTCGATTACTGTAAAGGGGTCTTCACGGAACTTTCTTATGGTGAAACTGGTGCCTGCTGGGGTAACTTCTTTTCCATATGTCACGGCGAGACGATGCTTACCTGGCAAAGTGACGTCCACGATTGGGAAGGCGATGCTGACGTGTTTCCCGGATTTATGGACTAGTTTCATCACAAAGTCTTCTAGTTCCTCTTCGTCTCTGAAGAAAACGTTGGTTTTGATGTTCTCGTATCTTCTATGCCATAGGAAAATGGGTCTGTTTACGCCGCTGCAGCTGATGTCTTCTACGTATGGGTCGAACATTAATGGGTCTATCTTTCCATAACCGGCGATGTTGCGTTCTAGGTAATATAGAATTTTTTTGGTTCCTATGGCTGGAATTTCTTTGAGTATTTTTGGATGATTATCGATTATTTCGGGTAATTGTTTGTGAAAAGATTCGAGTAAGGTTTCTTCGCCTTCTGGAGCTCTTAATTCGTAATCTAAGATGTTTTTCATCCTAGCATAGGCTTCTCTTTCCTTTCGGGTTAAAGGAAGCTCGTCAACGATATAGAGATATTCTGCTGTGTCTTCGCTTTGGACTATGTGAGCGTAAGAAAATGGAGGCTTCAAAGGATATGTTTCTACTTCGAAATATCCTTCAGGGATGGTTCTTTGTTTTATATCTAAACGGACCATCAATTCTTCTTCTAACAGAAGTTCATCCTCTTTCTGCTCATCGTCTTGCTTCTGAGTTTTCTGCTTAAATTTCATTTCGAATTAATCCTCCTGATAATCTAGATTGAGTTGGGGAACTGAACCGTTCATGTAGCATTCTAACAACGCTGGTCCATATCCGCTAATGTAATGTCCAGAGGTTGAGGCTTCTCCTGGAAAGTAGACTTTGTATGTTGTTCTGCCTTCTTCAATGAGTCCTAAGGCGCCTTCTAGCCAAGCGTTTGATGTGTCGTTTCGAACTTGTATCCAGTATTGTTGATGACCAATGCTTGAAGGTAGTTGAACAACAATGCTTACGGTTGCATTGGTTGTGATTGCTAGTGTTAAAAGTTCGTTTCCTTTTGCAACAACATAATCGAGTATGTTTTTAAGCTGCTCGATTTCAGGTATGGCTCGCAAAGTGCTTGTGTAATAACTGAATGCTCCCACAAGAAGTGTGCTAACAGCTAAGAGAGCGATGAAGGAGTAGAGATAATTAGATGCTATTGACGGCAATTTAGGTTACACTCCAGTCTTTTGTAATAGAATTTCACATGTTACTATCTCCAAATTTACCAAGGCTCCTTCCGCATTACTTGAGATGGGAAGCAAAACCTCGCCATCAACTCCATCAAGAGTGACTTTAACAGATAGGGAAGTGATTGGGTATGAGAAATTGTAGCTTCGCAGAGTGGACGTAACATTTACACAGTCGATTCTTAGGTAGAAGCTTCCTTGAAACGTGAGGTTCTGAGAGGAGTTGAGGTTGATGATGTAGATTCGCACATTGTTTAAAGGCTTTCCATTGCTTGACCCAATCTCGGTGGATGAAGCTAGAGGACGATAAGATAGCGTTATCTCAGGTGATTCCGTGCCCACCGACTCGTAAAGTTGGGTCATTGTTGACGTGCTTTGGTTAACTACGACTCTATTATCCCCTTCTAAGAATGTGGTACTAAACATGGATTCTGATGGCGGCAATTCATAGACGGCTTTGCCAATTGAACTGTTGAAAACGATATCGTAGAATGAGTTGTCAGTAACGTTTATGATGAGACGTTTTGCCTCTGGCTCCACCACGAAGCTGCCTCCATACTCATCAAAGGAGTGAACGCTTGAAGAGCCAGGAGACCAAGCGACAGAGGCAATAGAATTTTCTAGTGAAAGCATGTTCTGTTTTGCAGCTGAGACTTTTAGTAGCTGGCTTCTGCTGTTTACTCTGCTGACTGCAAAGTAGTATGTTAACGAAATGACGAAGGTGAGGGAAACGAATAATATTAAAAATGTAACTGGAATTGCCATTCCTTTTTTTGATAGCCAAAATTTCGAGGACCTTTTTTTCAAATTTCCGGAGTGAATGTTATTCTTTTTTCGTCTAGGAAAAACGGTGGAAAGCGTAACAGGGTCATCTGATCTGCTCTTCTTTAAAAAGCGTCCCATATCGACTTTTCTCCTCCGCAAAAGTTCGTTTGAGAAAAAATAAGATGATTTGTGTGTATTTGTGTGCTACACACGAATATGCACGGCTATTTTGTAAGAATACAATAAAAATAAAAAAAGAAAAAAAGGAGGGGAGTTTAGCTGACGTATTCGACGTTGGTTTCCTTTGAGTACATGGCATTGGCGCTGTGAATGGTTAAGCGGGTGGTAACACCTATGTCGCTGACTGTTATGCTGTCAGGCGAGTCCATATAGATAACC
>QMYO01000186.1 GCA_003662715.1 Candidatus Bathyarchaeota archaeon
GCTCGCAATCCCCTCATATTACGGCCTCCCACCAGCAACCTTCAAAGCAGTAATCGAGAGGGCTCAAGGCATACTTAAATGGGTGGATAGGGAGATCCGTGACCTAGAAGGTGTGTGGAGAGACAAGCCAGTCGTCGTTGCTGTTGTAGCTGATGGGGGAGGAGAAATGATAATAGAGTATCTCAGACACTTACTTAGAAGCGCCAAGGTAACCTTAGAACATATCTCATACATGAAATACGGAAGGAGTGGATTTGAGGGAGGCCTGATCGAGATGCCAGAGGTCTCCTTGAGAGTTGAGGAGCTGGCTAGAGAGATTTACCTCAAACTTATTCCAAGAGCATCCTAAAAGATTCCATAACAATTTAGAATTTTACGCTAAAGAAGAGTAGGCGAATGCAGCTCAACACACGACAGTGCTTTAACAAATGACACCATCAAAGAAGCGAGAACGTTCTCATAGGCTACTGTGGATTTCGTTATTTGGCGCCGGGGAATAGGTTCGCATCCTCGTTCGAACCCTCGAAAGAAATTTGACTTTCCTCATTTATTCGTCTCGTTTTATTCGGGGGGGGGTAGTCGGTAGTTCCTTCTCTTCCCTATCTTGTCTCCATAAACCCTCCAAAGGCTAGGGGTGGGACGAAGAACAAAAAGAGTGCGGGCCAGGGTCCGATTATGTCCACAGGTTTTGGTAAACCTAAAACTTTGATGAGGAAGGCGCCTCCGAAGAAAGTAATACCCCAAATTCCACAAGCCCCGAGCATTATGTATATGGCCCTGTTCGCCTTTACGGAGGGTATGACACGAATGTAGTACGCGAAGCCTATCATTAGAAAGCTTGGAGCTAATCTGATCACAACTCTTTCCAGAGGAATTCGCTGAATGAAGTAAGCTACAGGTGCTGAGAGGACGATTATGACTAGAGTAGCTATCCAAAGAGGTTTCCACCACCAAGGCTTAGCGTCCATTGTTCACCACCCTTATCGCAATAAAACCAATACCGCTCCTATCAATAGACATAAGGAAATTAAAGAGATAGAAACATAACCTTCATTCAAACAGTTCAGGCACACCTTTCTTATTTTGCTCATTTCTTTCACCATTTTAAATATTTCTCTTAAGATCTAGGTTTGAGGGATACATGCCTTTTAACAAATGTCCAGTAACCATAAAATATCATCCATACCGCTGTAACAACCAGTGTAAATGGAAGCCACTCTGCCATTGTTAGCATGACGTAAATGTTCACTATAATAAGAAATAAGAGATTTAAGTAAAAGGCTCTTCTCTGCCAGCCATATTTTGATATGGCTTCAACAGCTTGAAGTGCCGCAAATCCTTTCTCGTTTAAAACATAAAAGCCATCCTTATTTATTGAAATTAGATTGTCCAGTTTTTTTAAATGGAAATCTAAAAGACCGCTACTCTTAATCCTTAACTCCCTCTTAATATCAGCAAAGCGCCTCGGCCCCTTAGCCAGCAACTTAACTATTTCAACTCGCAATGGATGAGAAACCGCTTCAAACAGATCATCCGAACCCATATCTCATCATTTTTTAAATAACGAACGCCCAATATAATTCTATCAACGTTGACTGCCAAGTCAACAATCCTTGACACGCTTCATTTTTACTGCGGAAGAGTTATCCATCGGTATTACATAAAATATTTACTTTAAATAAGTGTTCCGTTGTATACACTGAAAAACGGGAGATAGTAATATAAAAGTAATTGGGCAGGCCGCTCGCATTATAATTAATTATTTGAAAAATTATGCTAGAGAAGACTGTTATAGAGCTGATGGTGATAGCGGAAAGATATTAGAGGCTGCCTTTCGCGATGAAGCGAAGGGATGGTTGGAGCAATGGAGAAGAGTGATGCCGTGTCCAGAGAAGAAATCATCGACCTAGTGAAGCATCCATTTAAGTTTTTTGACCTGTACAATAGAGCAGTTAAAGAAGGCATTAGGCTGAATGTTTCTCTCTTATCCTTGGTTAGAAGCAAAGTTGCTGATTGGGCTGCAACAGGCTAACTACAATTTGATAAAATATCCAAATACGTCACGTGTGCAAACTGATATTATAAACGTATTTTGTGCAAATTTAGTGCGGGGGGATAGATATATATTCTCGTTTAAATTTCTCGGAAAAAGAATTTTTAGTCTATTTGATAGCAGGAACAAGTAAGGGAACAGCAAAATAAGATATGAGAATTCGCCTTGATTTTTATTTAGCCTGCGTTTGGAACTATCTTTTCATGTCGAAAAGCTATAATTTATTTCTTCCTATAAGTCTTGTGGCGCGCTTGAGATGTATTGAAAAGAGGGATGCATATATGCATTTACTACATTTTAAACCGACCGATGGATACGTAGGCGATATTATCCCGTTCTATAATAATGGAAAATATCATGTTTTCTATCTTAAATGCCTAGAGGGACTTAATGATTCACCAAGCGTCCAGCCTTTAGAAGGTTAACATCCAAGGTGTATAAAATTTTGCAAGTACTAAGATGAGAAATGAGGATAGAGGAACCGTAACATTATCATCAATGGGGTTAAACTCGAAGTGTTCGATGAACGAGGCGGCAGCTCCAGCGAAGATCCCCGCCAAACCTAAAACTGTTCCGACAGGAATTGAAAATAAGGCCATTATGAGATTGCCCCACCAAGACTTCGTTCTTTTCTTATAAAGCATATTTCTGACAATGCCTGTTATTGCATCTCCGAATGACATGAAGAGAACTGGCAGAACTCCAAACCAGAAGTTGCCTTCCGATATTAGCCATCCGAATGTTAAGATGACCCCCCACATAATGCAGAATGAGACCTCATACATGTTCTCTTCCGTTTGAAACCAGTACATCAACTTTCCGGTTTTATGAGGAATGTACGTGAAGACTCCCAGAAGTAAAGCTAAAATAAGCGGGATAAGGGGCGTCTTAAAAATGAAGGGGACAAGCATCGCTACTAAGCCTCCTGTGAGCATATGTATAACCTTCCGGTTATAATAAACCGCAACGTTATACTTCAGCCTCCTCCTCAGCATAATTTCATAAAGATTTTTCGTTAGAAAAACCACGACGAAGATAACCCAGCAGAAGAGAATCGCCGAAGCTACGATTTCCTCCATCGAGATTACCATCGTATTTCCCGTTCTTCTCTATATTCAATATAGAATATTTAACTATATTCATGCATTAGATGTAGTGAATCTACCGGATGGTAGGGACGGAACCTTAAACCCCCTTTAACGTGTTATAGCGGGTGTTGGAGCAGCACATCTTTACTGCACAAGGTGGCGAGGAGATTTTGTCCTAATAGAACTTCGTGATGGAAAGAAGATAGTAATCACTCCTAAAAAACAGATTCAGTTCATTGATGGGGTACAGAAGAAAGCCAAAGCATTTTCAAGAGCAAGAATGAAAGAAACCTTCAAACTGAAAACACACAACAGACTGGTGTATTCGCAGGTCGTCTTAGTGATCGCAGCGTACGTTGTCCTCACCGCTTACTTCTTATCTGTATACCCGATGCTACCATCTCTATTCACTTTGATATCTATAGTAATCCAAACCGTTGGGCGCCAAAATCAGAGCTCTTTTTGATACTGCTCCTCGCTGCCATTTTCCCAGTTCTGAACACCTTCTTAACCCTAAATTCGGAAAACACGAAAAAAATCATTACCTTTTTTCTTGGGATCACATTTATTCTAATAATCACCGTTTTCTTTGGCGCGATTGACTGGATAGTGAAGGCTTCCATGCAGATATAAACCTGTCATCAATTGCATAACAAAGCATCCAAAAACAATTAACAGTCGCGGTAACACTCCACATGAGAGCCCATGTAAACGTGTCGATAGCTACACCGAAGTAGCTTAAAACGCGTTCAATTATCCATAACATCACAAGAGGGATAAGGAGCATCATGGAATAAATTATCTGTTTCCATCTCCCTACAGGCTTTCTATGCTCCACAAGAACTTCTGGTTTAACAAATTTAATCACGTCAATAAATTTTTGCGGATTGGGTAGCAGGTACCAACCCAAAAGGCCAAGCCGAAGGCCGCCTATAAGGATGTTGTACCCGAGAGCTGCCTTTCTGCTAAGTACACTTGCAACTATCCCCCTTTTATCCGTGAAATATAGGTCGCAGACCTCTGCTGGTAACCAATATTTTCTTCTTATAGCAGCTTCACGTATTACTCCAACAATCTCCTCCATCAATACACACCTTGGTAAATCGACGGTTCAAAACGTTCTCCAAACGAGTTGTATAGTCGCCCCCTATAATAGTGCCAAGGATGACTGCAACACTAATAATGGTTACCGCCGATCCTGTATCTAGTCCCATCAGATTTTTCAATACTCCTGATAACCCTCCTACTAACGCCCCAACTATCCCTCCTATCACAGCACCTTTTTTATCAAATCTCATCCTATAACCTCAATTATAACTTGAATCGGTCGATCTTTAATTTTTTAAGGGAATGCACAGCCCCGGGAAAAGAAATGGCATGCCAGTCTAATAAGTTTGAGAGTTCGAACCGGGATGCGAAATAGAGATGCCGCGCAAAATTCAAGCCCGATTTTTAGCGGCCTTTTAGCAGAAAAGAGCAAGAAGACGGCTTATCTTTAGCTTGGAATATGGCGCCGGGGGTGGGATTTGAACCCACGCGGCCCATAGGGGCCACAGGCTCTCCAGGCTTGGGCTCCCTCTTTCTGTGGGATCTGCTCCCTACCGGACTTCCCGTCGTGTTTCGGCTCTA
>QMYO01000187.1 GCA_003662715.1 Candidatus Bathyarchaeota archaeon
CAAGACCTGGTTCCCGGCGACCCCTACTACACCGACCCAATCATAGTCGACATCGCAGGATACCCACATCCAGAAAGAAACTTCTCACCATGGTACGGAAGACCCTACGGCATACCCCTACCCCATACTGTAGAAAATAGCGTGTTTCAGGTTATACCTGAATTCAATTGTCTGCCAATGCTGTTAATGTTTCTGATGTTGTCATCTGCAATTCTGGTAGCTGCGATGAAAATATCCAAGAAAAAATAGAAGCCTTTCCTCCTTTCCCCCCTTTTATTTAGGAAAAACAAAAGAAAAGGGAGAATGAGTTTTAGGCTTTTCTGCGTCGCCGATAGATCATGACTGCCAAGATTATGACAACGACAATGAGAACTATTGCCAATACTAAATATTCGATTGGAAATCCTGTTGGAACAGCCCGTACATCAATTCTAGCTTCCACCTGATACGCTGAGGTTGCCACGCGCTCTCCGACTCCTCCAATTTTAGGCTCGATTCCATAGTTGTCCCTGACAGAGAGAACTACTCGCCATTCACCTTCTGCTCCAAACTGGTAAGTTATGTTGATTAAGTGGGGGTCAAATGGAAAAGTCTTTACTAGAGTTCCTGCCGGATTGTATATTTGCCATTGGTAGTCCGTTATTGATGCTCCGGGCTCTCTATGCAAACTTGCTGAAGCGTTGAAGATAACTGTCTGATTCACATATGGTTCCTTAGGATTGTAGGTGAAGTTCAGTTGAGGGGTTCTGATGACGTGCAATATTCCTTCTTTACGATTGTTATCTGGGTATTCATCATTCTCTATGGTTGCAAGGGCAGTTATGTTGTAGTAGTTAGGATCTAATATTTCTTCATACGTTAATTTGACGGCTTTTTGGGTTGGTATCGATTCATTCCAGCTTTTTAGCATCAAATCATTGTAATAGAGGGTTACATTGACTGCTGTTTCATTTTCTGTTCCATAGTTTAGAACGGTTATTTGAAATGTTGTTTTTTCACCCTCAAGCACTGGAGACTTAAAGGTTTCACTCCATCCAAACTCGAGTTTCTCGATGATAACATCGCGTAGAGGCGTTGATCTGACGTTGACTACATAATTGGAAATCATGTTATTGTCATTGACATTTTCCTCGTAAGGAACAAGGGTAATGTTAGCTAGAATGGTGTAGCTTGCGTCTGGAGTCACACCTGTCGTATTCCAAGTGAAATGTATAATATCCCATCCACTAATCGCTGAGAGGGACACGTTCTCTTCACCTATCAGTATCCAGTCGGTTGCTGAAATGTCGGTCTGGTTGACCGCTGTTGCGTTATAGTAGGCTCTGACCACGCAATTCTCGTCAGCCCCTCCATCGTTCGCAACTTTTACTTCAATTTCAACAGTGTTGTTCACAACAACATTGATATCGCGTTCGAACGGCGAAACATAATCTACTCTTACATTCCTCTTTTCCACAACGCTCACATGCTTTGTCTCTGCAAGGCTACGTACTCCGTCTGAATCCTCCACCACCAAAGAAACTGTATAGTCTCCAGACATATTGTAAACGTGGCTAACTATCGGAGTTGTTACGGTTGTTATGTTTCCGTCGCCGAAGTCCCAAATATATTTAGAAATATCTGCGCCAATTGGGCTGTAGCTGGCTGAAGCATTAAAGATTACAGACTTATTTTCCACTCCTACACTAGGCCAGAACGTAAACTCGGCTATAGGCGCGTCAGCAGTCCTAAAGACACCATCAAACGCTTGATACGACAGGTGGACAGGAGGTAGTCCTTCGCCTGACAAGTCAACCTTCGTAAGTTTCAATGGGGAAGAGCCACGTTTTAACACTTTAAACGTCATCGTGAAGAAGGTGCCGTTGCCACTAAAAGGCTCCGCACCAGGCAGTGTAGAGTAAGCAAACCAGGCCATGGTTCCAGGCTCAGCACCTGGAATCGAGGCAGACTCGTTGACTATGTTTTTAAGTTTGAATACTTCTTCGTGCAGTATGCCAGCGTAGGGGCTTGGCGGAACAGGATCAGGATACTTCTCAACTGGAACTGTAACATTTGGATGCCTGTAGCCGCCAATCTCTGGGTCAGGATTTGTGTAATTCACATACTTCAACACTGTTGGATCCCAAGAAATCTGAATGTCAAATCCCGTGAGATTTCCCGTTTCAAGATCTTTAGTAAGGTTAAAAATCACCAAAGCGATAGTGATCGTGTCATTGACTTTCGCTATAAACGGTTTATTGTAAACAGTTCCATTATGGAAGAACACTGAAGGCTTATCCGTAGGCAACTCAGCTTGGTCAGGTGAACTCATTATCAGTGGCAGCCTAGACATTGTCGTGAAAGTCACGCTAATGAATAGCACTGTCAAAACGAATATTTTGAACGTTTTTCCAAGATTCAAGTTTATCACCGCTTTTCTAATTACATCTGCTCTCCTTAATTTAAGTTTTTGGAAAGCATCGGTTCGATTCTTCAATGTAATAATTTAGGTTCCAAAATTCAACACTAACAAATGTATATAGATAAAAAAGGGGGGTTATGGGTCTTTTTTCCCGTAGTTTGTGAGTAGTTTTACCGCATCGTATAGGTCTATGTCTCCATCTCCGTCTATGTCGCAGACAGGGTCGTAGCAGGGATCGTCTTTTTTGGCACCGTATCGTGTCAGCAGATAGACAGCGTCATAGAGATCTACGTCAAAGTCACCGTCCAGATCCCCTGAAATAGTTACAACGATATAGCCGTCTATGTAAGTGTTGTCTTCCAAGTCTGCTTCGGCTTCGAGGGGCGTGGCATAGGCGCTTATGGTATAGTTACCATGACCTACACCAACCACCGTCCATACGAAAGTGACAACCGAAAAGTTCCCACCTGTCAAAGTAACACTTTGAACTCCGATGATTATTTCATCCCCGATGGTTGTTAAATTCAAATCTGCGTAAGCCGTGAGATTAAAGGTACAAGTAAGATCAGCTTGATTCTCGACAGTAACGTTGATAAACGTAAAAAACTCGTCTCCAACAATAGTTTTGTTAAGACCAATATCCACAACAGCAATGTCGAAGCTGGGCTCAATGATTGTTACTATGCCATCTGTGAAAGTGTTGTCGGCTGTGTCATCTTCGCCGAACACTATTGTTGCATTTGCACTTAAAGTGTAGTTGCCTAAGGGTACTTCTGTTGTGTTCCATGTGAAAGTTATCAAAGTTTGACTGTAACTGGTCAAAGAAACCTGCATTATATCGATGAGAGTTTCGTTTGCATAAGCAGTAACGTTAAAGTCTTCGTTATAACTGCCTTGATTTTCAACAGTCACATTAATGTCTATACATAATCCTTGGCACGCAACAGTTTTGGAAACCGAAACCTCTGTAACAGCAACGTCGTGAACACCCGGTTCTATCAGAACATTACCGTTAAGTACATCATGCGTTATTGATCCACCAAACCGGTCTAGTAGCCTACTAGATGATATGTTAAGAATAAAAGTGCCTGGAGCCTTGGCTTGAAAAGTCATTTCAAAGAGGCTTCCGCTTCCTTCGAAGGGTGGAGCTGAAATCTGGGATTTAGACCAGATCCAATATGTTCCTTCAGTTTGATTAACTTCGTCTTCGGTTACAGGATCGTTTAGGAGGCTATACACTGTGTGGTTTACATAGTCTACAAGTGTGGTGTTCCAACTCAAGGTTATATTTAGTTCGTAAAGATCTTCAACGTTATTGATTCCAACCTCAACCGTGAAATTTTGAGGAACTTGTGTTTCGGTTAGTTGAGGATCCACTTGAACAGTGGTTGGCGGATACACCTTGACAATCCATCTGTCTTCCCCAATTCTGCCATTTTCGTCATAAACGGTTAATTTAAGAGTGTAAACGTAGTAGGGATTGACTAATCTTGTATTCCATGTAGCCAGAACATTGTTTACGATTTCGCTCTGACCATCATTAACAAGGCTTATTCCTAAAGTATTCCAAGTGGTGGGATATTTTCCTACCCCGTATTCAATTGTGTAATTCTTGAATGTTGCTCCATCAGCTGCTCCTCTTTTTGCTATACCAACAAGGTTTACGTCACCTTTTAGGGGAGCTGGGGATAATCTGTCTGCAGAAGGGTTGGTGTCGAAATAGGCTGTTGGTGCCATAAGCTCAGTGACTATTTCCGTCTCTGGGTCTCCGAGAAGATTTAGCACGAAGTAAGTCCATCGCATAGCAGAAGTCGAACCAGCAAAATCTTCCTTTGATAGCTGCAAAGCTTTTCCCAGATTTCTAGCAGTATTATTCAAAACGTCGAAAAATGCCCTGGCAAATCTATCTCCAGCGCCATACAATGACCCGGGACTATACCAGCCATATCTCGAGTTTCCTATGAAAGCAAAAGATCCGTTAGGATTAAAGACGAAATGTTCTATGATCGAGTCATCGATTTCGAATTTTGCAGCGCTACATCCAAGAGAATATCCGAAGAAGTATTCAGTATTGTTGAAGGTGTCAACCTCCTCTCTGGTCAATCCCATTAGAGTGGTTGGGTTTGAATGTCCATCATGAAATAATATGTGAGTACCTTTATGTATCTCCTCGACAACAGCTTTCTTGCTGAAGGTACCATCCCTATCATATAACCTTGTTATGGTGTACTGAGGAATCTTCTCCGTGGTGAGGTCTACACTGTTTGCAGCCTCAGTTTCTTCATCAAGTGTCTCCGCGATCATCAACGCCTTTTTAAAGTAGTTGTCGTCTGAAACTTGTTCATACC
>QMYO01000188.1 GCA_003662715.1 Candidatus Bathyarchaeota archaeon
GAACAAAATAGCCGACACCGACATAGAATGGTAGCTAATTTAATACTGTTTTGTAGTAAGTTGATTGTGCCTTGGCAAGTTAATTATTCCTGATGCCGCAATCGAATTTTGTTACCATTAATTTTTGAATATCTCTACGAACAAAAGATATTTATCAGAGTTTATGATTAAAAAATTACTATGGAAAAATAAAAAGTTACTATCAAGGGGCATAAAAATGCTCACAAAGAGGGAAAAGGAGCTTATTGAGGCCATAAAACGCCACTTATATGTTAAGGATGCTGCACACGCAATAGGAATTTCCGAGAGAACCGCCTATAATATGTTGTATAGAATCCGTAGAAAATACAAGAGAGCTAGAGAATTTATAAACCAAATTCTTTCGCTTAGAAGGTCTCAGCCAATCTTCGATAAACTGCTATCTCTAAAGACTCCGCTATGGAAAGAAATAAGAGAACTTGAAGAAATGGTTCGGGAGGGAGGAGGTTAAAAATTGGAGCGTTACAGCCATGAGTTTCTAGTTGAGTTGGCCAAAAACATGATTGGCGAGGAGAGAATTTACGAGATGAATGGATACATCCCTGATGTAATAAATGCACGAAAAGGTATTCTGGTTGAGTGCAAGGCCTGGACTAAACAAACCTATGAGCAATTTGAGAAAATTGCACAAATGAAAGGTTATAAAAGAATTTTGCTGATTCATGTTCCAGAAGAAACCTTTGATGAGTTGTGGGTAATACAAAGCGATAAAAAATTGATTCGTTGCGTTCCTCCGTTTATTCTAAGGTTAAAAAAATCTTGAGGGGGGAGGGAGGGGTGCTTGGCTAGGATAGGTCATTCATGTTTTGAAATTCTTAACTTGAATAATGGGCTGAAAAGTCCCTACCTCACTCATTTTTACTGTTCTATACATGGCTGGATTCCTTTTGATGAGGTGGAGGTTAGGCTGGAGTCTACGCCGATGCTTCTCTGCCCGATATGTCATAGGGCTCTTAGGACGACGCCGCGGCAGGCGAGATGTCGAAGAAACTGGCAAAACAACAAAATGTATAAAATCAGAAAGAAAATAATTGATAAGCTTATTAAAGAAGCGCGCGGTAAAAGACGTGAGTGCAGATGAGTCTGGTTAGGGTTTTTTCATGTGTAAAATTAAATTCACCACAGTTTAGGTAAACCTTAAAATCTTCATGGTAAAACTCTTATACGTGTTGATGAGACAGTTACCATTAAAGAGGTTGAAGTGTGATGTTTACAGGTAAAAAAGTTATGGTAGTAGTGTCGGTATTTGTTTTCATTTTGGGTTTCAGCTTTGCAGTTCAAGCTTATGCCAGTCAAGCCCAGCAGGTAGGCGACCTTGCAACTCAGTATTTGCGTGAAAACTATGGTGTGAATTCTATTGAGGAGCTTAGAGCAAAACTTGAGCAGCAATATTTAGTGAAGTCTGGAACTGATGTTTTATATTCAAGCTATGATGCGGCTGACGCTATTCAATGGGCGATAGACCACAACGATATTTACAGCGGATTAAAAATTGAGCAGTATCCAAGCTTTGACCCAGCTAACCAATTTGAAACGCCCACTTTTGAGCCTATAACATTTAATCAACCAGCTACTGTTCAAGCTTCAATCATGTTCTTGCAGTATTTCGGCGTTTCTGGACTTTGCCTTGTCGGTTTGATGGTTGTTCCTGCTGTTCGGAAGCGTAAATGGCTGAAGCGTGTGCTTGCCGTCTCTGTCATAGTGTTGGCGGCGTTTTCAGCCGGCTATCTCGTCGGAACAATTTCGGCTCAGACGGGAACCATAGCAATTGAGCCTGCAAGCTTCATGGAGACAGCAAGCTACATAATTTCCGGCGAAGACACGGACAATGATGGAGTATTAGACATCATTTACGCCAAGAACGGTAGGACTGGGCAGATTGAGTTTAGCGGTTCGGATGCGGCGACGGTGATACAGCAGGCGATAGACGCTTTGACAAATGGGGGAAAAATACTGATAAGAGCTGGAAATTACACAATTAACACTACATTAAACATTGCAGATAATATTTCTATAATTGGCGAAGGCATTGATGTAACAACTTTAACATATACAGGAGCATCTAACGCCCTTGAATTAAAAGGTTCTGGTGTTTTTATTGCAGATTTAACATTAAAAGGCAACGCAGATAGTGGGCACGGCATATACGGAACGAATAAATCGCCGAGAGGTTTCATTAATTTAAAGATTGAAGATTTCGGAGAAGACGGTGTTCACATAGAATATGCCAATGTATTTTATTTAATTGGAGTGATTTCTTGGAAGTTAAGCTCACCCCCAAAAAATACAGGGTACGGATTCTACATAAAAAACTGTAATGTAGTGTTAATAGAGTCATGCACAGCATATCAAAATAGAGTAGGAATTTTTCTTTGGAACACAAATAATGTATTAATATCAAACACGAACTCTGAATACAATGCGGAAAAAAATATACAGCTTGGCCCAAGTAATTGGGCTACGACTATCAGAGACAGTTATATAGATGGTGCTGACTATGGAGTTTGGATTACATCTTCAGACGAGTATCCTTGTGGCAATATAAAGATTGAAAACAACCGATTTTACGGGCAGGCAACAGCGTCGATTACTATATATTACACAACCAAAGTAGTTATTGAGAATAATATTTTTACTGGCGGTGCAAATATTGCTGTTGAGTTGAAGCCGGGGGCAAGCGATATAGCGGTGGAGAATAACTACTTTGAGGATGTTATAACTGTGTTTACTGCACTTGCAGGCACTACTTATAAGTTTAGGAATAATGCTGGTTTTGTTACTGAGAACAGCGGAACCGCAACCTTCACTAACACCAACACCGTCTCTTTCACTCACGGTTTGGCTGGCACGCCTACAGGCGTGTGGTGCAGCTTCAACAACACTGACTATGGACAATGGACGTGGACGGCCAACAGCACCCACATAACCTTAACCGTTACAACAGCCAACTACAACGGAACAGCCTACTGGCGAGCAGAATACAAGCCGTGAGAGGTGTGACGGGTGAACGCTAAACTTTCCCCCTACAAAATTTTTCTCATTGTTGTTTTATTGTTTTCTTTCGTTTTTTCCGTGTCTGTGAAGGCTGCTTTTGCAAGTAATTGGCGGTGGAGTCCTCAAGTCGCCTTTAAGCTTCCAGCCTACGGCACCGTAATAGCCTTCGCGGACTACGCGTATTTTGACAGTTTTGAATGGGACTGCTGGAACGCCTCGGCGATAACCTTCATTAACGTTCAACTAGGCGAAGTAAATGTGCCAGCCTTAACGTTGTCCGTGAGAAACGCCAACATAACCATAACTCAGCTCCTAGACAACAAGCAGTTTAGGGCTGAACTTACAGGCCCCAGCGGAGCCATCGCCGTCCTAGCCGTCTACAACAGCCTCTACACTCAAATGCCTACAAGCGTAACGATAGGCGCGCAGACGCTAACCATGCCTGTTTCAACCAAAAATGACTTCGACAAGCTAAACGCAAACGGATGGTACTACGACTCCACAACAAAAACAGTCTACATAAAAGCTGAACTCCACTCACCCACGCCAATAACAATAAACTACAACCCACCACCAGCACCAACTCCAACTCCGACACCAACACCGACGCCGACACCTATCCCAACTCCATCTCCAGAAGTTATACTTCAACCAGCAACCACAGCGCAAATCCTACTCATAGTCATGACCATCATAATAGTAGCTGCCATCTGCTACATCTACCTGAAACGCTAGCCTAAACCCCAACTCTTTCCAAAAACCTTAAATTTTTCACGGTAACATAACCCGAATATGAGTCTGGTTAGGGTTTTGCGGCGTGAGCCGGTGAGCCTTGAAGAGTTAAGCCGCTTTCTTGGAGACGAACGTTGTAGACTTCTTGTTTATAGGCTTAAACGTTTAATTTCTGCGTTGAAACGTTGCGACCGTTTGATTAATCCTTCCGTGGAATACGATGTTAACCGTGGGCTTGACGAGTACGAGGTTTCCAATATTTTAAAAAGATATTATAGTTGGCGCAGGCATCAAATTGGCGATGCGTTGAACCGTATAGTTGAACGTGTGTTGCTTGTAGCTGACTGTCTCTCTCAAGCCAGCCCAGTTGTCCTTGAAGAGGCTGGATTAACGAAGGGGCTTCAAGAAGCCTACAGGGCGATATTGACGCTTACAGAAAAAACAAGTGAAAGCCTAGTCAGTCTATGTGACTCCGCCCGCTACCCCGACGAAGTAATGAAGGCTTCAGCCGACCTTCAAACCAGCTGGAACACCTTAAAAACTACGGTTCGCCACCTAATAATTGCGCCGCTGAAAGCAAGCATAGCGGAAGAAGCAAGAAAACAGCTAATAGCCAAAATCAAATACGGTGAACGCTCGCCTTGGAGGAGGTTTGTTTGAGCGAGTATAAGCGTTTCAGGGGGCCTGAACCAGAAGAATACTTGCTCAGCAAGCTTGAAAGCCTAGTCGGCTTCGACCGCCTAGCCTACCACTACAGCAAACTACTAAGCATAACGGGCTCCACAACCGTGAAGGCTGTAAGCCCGCCGGTAAGGCGGTCAACAGCAGACCTGATAGTGCAGTACCTCAGAAAAATAGGGGCAATCGACTTCGAGTCGGGCAAAAGCACAGCCGAAATAGCCAAAGCCCTAAAACTAAAACAGCCAACAATACAAAAAGCCATCTCAGACCTAGTAGAC
>QMYO01000189.1 GCA_003662715.1 Candidatus Bathyarchaeota archaeon
CTTCACCACGTTATCTACATGTTTGGACGCTAAAATGACGCCGGCATCCGTTGACTTGAGAAGATCGCTACTCCAATCGCCGACAGGCTTAATGGACGCAGTCTTAATCAGCTTCTTCGGCAAGTCAGTTCTGCGCTTGTGGACACCGTAGCTTTTTCTTCCACGCTTGCCATAACGCATTCCAACTACCCGAAAGAAAAATGGAGAAGGCTATCGACGCATAGTGGCAGCCTCGCGGATAAGCTCGTCAATGCTTACCGATAGATGGGATGCGAAATCTAAGGCGGGGGCTAATGCAATTGCATGCTTGTCCTCGTTGGCGATGTAGACGGGTTTGTCTTTGCCCTCGCAGTAGACAGTTAACGGTCCGTCAGCGAAGGTTCTTAAAGCATTCTGTAGGTGCTCAATGCTTGTGGCTGTTTCGCCTTTCTGGTCAAAATGAACAAACTTCGCGTTGGATTTTTTGGCACGGGTTACGGCAACTCGCAGTTTTGAGAAGTTGGTGAATTGAGTTATTGGCGGTTTTTCAAGTAAGGACTTGTAGATGTTGAGGAGTGTGTCTGTTCCAGAAGCGTCTGCACGTATGAGGGCCGTCGTATACCCGTGGTTCAGCATGTAGCCTTTGTTTGTCCATCTTTCCATATCTGGTTCTGCGTTTGGCGGGAAGCTTAACCTGATGTATTTTTCAAGCAGTTGTTCAAGTGTCTGCTTTCTGCTTTTGATTTTAGACGTTTTGGCTGTGGACGGCGGTAAGGGTTCCTGGGGAGGCTTGTAGATTATGAAGACGACTTTTTCTCCAGCCCATTTGGCGACTGGTATTTTCTGGACTTCGTAGCCCATTTGTGTTAGCTGTTTGATTATGCGTTTTGCTTGGCTTTCCATTAAAGCTCCTTTCTCTATGCCCTCTTCAACGAGGTAGCCTTCGTCTTTCAGTTTGTAGGCTTGGGCTAGGGCTTCGTCAAGGTTTGCTTCCCATTGACTGCGGAAACTGAACTGATGTGTCGGGCTGATCCTCTGCCTTAAGCTTCTTTTAGGAGTATATTGTCTTTTAGCAGCTTGCCTATATGACATTCAAACATTCCTCCATTATCCCGTTAAAAGTTTGACAAGTTTGGGTGGAATTTCATGCACGTTTGTCACGACGAAGCTCTTGTGGTAAGATAGTTGTCGCAAGTCATTCTCCATTCTCTCCCGCCCTTGGAGATCTGCGATTCCGAAGGCAACCATTCGGGTATGCTTCTTAAGGTTGTTGACTGCCGTAACAGTTTGTGTAAACGAGTCTGGAGCTCCGTCTGTTATGGTTACGGTTGCCTCTGGCTTGTGCTTCTTGATGTAGTTCATTAGCTTTACATAGGCTGTATCCGTAGGCGTACACGCGTATCCAGCCTGTAACGCAGCCACTTTGGCTGAATGAGTGTTTGACCATCTTGGCTCCTCGAAGGTTTTAACTCTGAAGAATAGATCGCCTTGAGCTGGGTCTGTTCCGAAGCCGAAAAGCGCCAGTTTACAGCCTATGCTATTCAAGACTTCCATAGCGCTGATTATGGCTTTCTTGTAATCTTCTTGCCTATCTCTCATACTGCCAGAGAAGTCTGCAACTACAAGCAGTTTCTTGCCCCTGACAGACTGCTTCAGCCTTGTAACGAAGGGTTCATCTTGATGTCTGATGTAGTCTGGAATGCTTAGTCTTGAGCCGGACTTGCCGAGTATGGCTTTGTATCCCGTCTTCCAAGATTGGAGAAAAGTGTTCATTCTGGATATGAAGCGTTCGTCGCGGTAGAGGGAGGCTGTTCCCTGAGAGATCACGGGATTCCAGCCAAACAGCGTCGGGTCAACTTTCGCTTGTTTCTGAACCTTCTGGTATTCGCTTTTAACTTCTTGCGTGCCTTCCCTAGCTTTTTCAATGTCTTCTTGTGTTATCTCTGTGGGCGGAGTCTTGCCATCCTCCCTCTCCTTCTTTTTGGCTTGCTTCTGTTTTTCCTTGAAGAACTCTTCAATGCCTTTCTCGACATCTTTGGATGTTGCACCGCTGATTTTAGCGTAGTCTTCAGAGAACGTGTCTGTCCAACTGCTATGGCTTCCTTTTCCTACGGGCGGAACGAACGAGTCAGGTAATTGAAGCTTTTTTATCACTTCCCGCGTCAGCCTTTTCATCTTTTCAGAAATTTGCCACCAGTCTTGTTCTTTCTTGAACTCTTCAAGCTTCTTCTCAACGTATTTCGCAGTTTCCTCAACCATCTTCCTTTCTTTTGGATCCAGCTTTCCCTTAACCTTTCCAATCAGCAGTCTTTGAATGAAAGCCTCATAACGGACGGCGTGAGGAGCTTGGTGTTGCGCCATCGCGTCTACGCTGGGACGTAAAGCATAGGCGTAAGCATGCGCGTAAAGGCGTTCTGGAATGTATCCCGGCCATTCTTTCACGCCTAAATCTTCGATGCGTCTGTCCTCGAGAACATTTAGAACATCTTTTTCGATGGCACTGCCGCCCCAGTCGAACAGGTCTTGTGGAGTGAATCTCACATGGCAAGATTCGTGCCAAACGCCTTCTCTGTAAACTCTATACTTGTCGAAGCCTTTGACGGGCAGGTCGTATTCGTCCCAATGAGGCACATTGATGTGGTAGACTTGTTTTCCAGAAGGCAGTCTCTCTATGGATGCGGAAAATCCGCCGTGATATGATTGCGGGTTTACGATGACGTTTTGGTTTCCGCTTAAGTATTTAGCGAGGAAGTGGGTTACATCCATAACATTAGCGACTTGAGTGCTTGCAGGTCTCCCAGTCTTTGAGCGTGTGTAGCTCGGCGAAAACATGGAGCCGCGTTTCCACAGCCTTTTCAGAACTTTTGGCTTGGGCTTCTCATAGTGAAGGCGGGGCTTTTTGCCATACTTCATTTCCTAGGTCTACCCCTAACAGCCTTCAACGCTTCTTCAATGCGGTCGGCTTCTTCCCCATAGTAGGCTGCTTTGATGTTTCTGTCAAAGGCTGTGAAGAAGTCGTCGCCTTCCTTCAAGTCTTGTATAAAGCCTTGAGTTTCACGCATGGACGGGGTATAGCTGAGGTCTGTCTGCTTGCGAAGGTTGTCGATGATCTTCATTAAGTCTAAAATGTCCCTAGCAAATCTTCCCCTTGCCGGCTGATTTCTGGTTGGCAGTTTAAACTCGGCATCTGAAAGCTTCAGCTTCTCCTTTAAAACTTTCATTTCAACTTCTGGCGGTGGATAGTCAAGGATATACTTCTTGGTTAGCCTGCTCATGATGTGCTCTGGCAGAGGCTTCAGTCCCTCGTATATGGGCGGGTTCATAGTGAATATTATTAGAAGGTCTGGATGCGCCTTGATGATTTCACCGTTAAGGTCTTCCATGTTGAGTTGGCGTTTGCTGTCCAAAAGCTCGTCCAGACGTGAGAGAACGGCTGGCTCGATAACGTTTGCTTCATCGAAGTGAAGGATTCCTCCGCTTCTGACAGCTTTGGGTATTATACCGTCAACCCACCGGCTTGTTCCAGCCTTAAGCTCATAATGCCCAAGCAGTTCGTCAGCCCTTAAACCCTCTTGCCCCATGATCTGCCAGTAGGGCAGCCCAGTTTCCTCTGCAAACTTTTTGACAAGCTCGCTTTTTCCCGTGCCTTTCGGCCCCCATATTAGGATGTTCACGGGCGCCCTGTTTTGGTAGCGCCTGTTTCTTCGGAACATTTCACGAAGCTCTGCTAACATGCCGTGGGGAGCTTGCGGGTTTGGATAGTCCAAGTAGACCACGCCCTTGACAATGCAGCTTTTCGGAATCCTATTCCAGTCTATGTATGGCGTTGGGATGGATCCCTTGTCCGGGACTGGTACAAGCATGGCTTTGCGTCGTTCAGCCTCTGTGAGTGTACTCACCGCTTTCGCTTCTGGTTCCGGTTCTTTTGGCTTCGGCGGGAGTTCCGGTTTAGGTTCATCTCTTGGCTGTTCTGGCTTGGGTTTTGGTCTGGACTCGGGCTTTGACGCTTTAACCTTGGACTTCGGTTTCGTCTTAGGCTTTTCTTTGAGCAATATCCGCAGCGAGCCATCCGTAATCCTTAAAGACGCAGCCTTCCTGATAAGCGAAGCTAAATCCTTGGGTGCTTCCAAAACCCTTAGGCGTCTACCACTCGGATCAAGCATAACCTTGACAGGCTTTCCACGATAACGCACAATCTTGACTTTTCCAGGCTTTAGGCTTTTCACACGCCTCGAATAGGTGAAAACAGCTACAGCCCTCGAGTAGCTTTTCGCCATCAGCTAACCCACCAATCCGAGTCTTTAATGCTTGGCTGCCGGACGACAAGCTGGCGACGTCTGGTTTCATGCCCGTTTGGGCAACGGTAAATCACAAAACGGTAGATGCCTTCTTTTCCAGGATACTTCTGATCATGGATTTTCTGAAGCTCCGTTCGCCCGCACTTGGGACAAGCCTTCAACTCTTTGAAGGGAATCTGTTGTGGAGATTGCTTCGCCATGCGAGCCTCCCTCACTTGAGAAATACAGTTGTCTGCGGATGTTTGTCAACTCACGTTCAAGTTGTTTTTTCCGCTGTGCAGCTTCCATTAAGTTAATGAACAAGTGTACGTGTTCTGAAGCGCCTTCCCAAGTAGTCATAAGTTTCGCTGCTACCTCTGCCATGTTCGACAGTGCTGTAAAGTCTAATCCAAAATCGTAGGCTAAAACCTTCATGTCTTCGTAGACGCCTTCCTTCTTCAA
>QMYO01000190.1 GCA_003662715.1 Candidatus Bathyarchaeota archaeon
AAGATGAAGTAATGACCGGATGCCTTGAAGCACAAAGAGTATTCGCAGAGAAATGCTTCATGGTTCCACTCTGGACAACATCAGGCGCAATGGCCCACAGGAAACCATGGCACGCACTCAACGTGGAATCATACAGCGTAAGAGATACATGGAACTTCATAGCCATGTACGACGAATCAGACCCAGATGGAATAGGCGGAACAATCCGCTGGGGCTTCTCAAGCGATGTACACCAGCTCAACGTAATTTACTCCCAGTGGGTCTGGGACTGGCAAATGCTTGGTCTGATATTTGACAGCATGCTCTCAGCTAACCCGATGAACATCGCAGTTGACATGCCATGGCTAGCTACAAGCTGGAAGGTCGAAACATGGTTCAACCCAGATGTAGGCGAAGACTGCTCAAAGCTAACATTCTACCTCCGCGACGATGTAAAGTGGCATGATGGAACACCATTCACCTCAGCCGACGTAGCATTTAGCATCCAATACGTAAAGGATAACGTTGGATGGAACTATCCACTAGTAGCAGACGTACACCACGTAGAAACTCCAAACGACTACGAAGTAGTAGTCTACATGAACGTAATTAGCTACTTCGCACTACACTGGATAGGCGGACTACCAATAATACCCAAACACATATTCGAAAACATACCAGACCCACACGGATTCACTCCTGGAAGCGAAGGAGTCAATCCAGACACACTCATAGGAACAGGCCCATGGAAGTTTGTAAGCTACACAACTGGTGTTAGCGCAGTACTAACAGCCAACCGCGACTGGTTCATGCCAGTAGTGCCAAACCTCGATCTCTACCCAGACGAAATCAAATATGACTGGGGCATATTCCTCGCCAACTGCAAGGATGGAGACTGGACAGTCAACGTACTAGACCTACTAGTAATCGCCAGCCCATCAGTCTACGGAACAACAGGCAAACCAGGATGGGTTAAGGCAGACCTAGTAAAGGACGGAGTAATCAACGTACTAGACCTACTAAAGGTTTCAGGCGCCTACGGCGCAAGCTGGCCAATGCCCTACGGTCCATCATCTGACCCATAAAATCCATAAAAACCTTAAAACCCCCTCTTTTTTTAACAAAATCAACCAACTTGAAACTTTATCACATATCAAACCCTACAAGATAACTCACATAACAACCACAACATAGAACAGTAAAAGCTTAAATAAAAAGGGATTAAATCCTTCTAACAGAACAACAGCAGAGTGGAGAATATTGGGACTTAAAGGTTACATCCTAAAAAGAACAATATACTCCGTGGGACTCTTATTCTTTGTAATTACACTAAACTTCTTCATATTTCAGCTCATGCCAGGAGACCCTCTCGCATTATTTATGCGACCAGGCATGAAGCCAGAACAAGTAGAGCAAATAAGAAAAACATGGGGATTCGACAAACCCATATGGGAAAAATACATAAAATGCGTCCAAAACCTACTAACATGGAACTTCGGAGTCTCACTAGCCTCTCAAGCCCCAATCTCCAAAGAACTTTCAGCAAGATTAGCGAACACTCTAATCCTAATGGGATCATCAACAGTTCTCGCCATAATAATCGGCATAATACTAGGAGTAATAGCCGCCGCTAAAAGAGGAGGAATAATAGACAACCTACTAGTGGTAGCATCCCTCGTAACTTACTCATTCCCATCATTCTGGATGGGAATGCTCGCAATCCTAATATTCAGCATATGGCTAGGATGGTTCCCTACAGGCCACCCTTACCCACCGCAGTGGTCACTAAAATACAGCGATATCGGAGGCCTTCCACCACCCCTCTTCCAACTTCAACTACCAGTTTTAGGCATAATAAGAATCCCGTCTCTTGAAGAAATAGTCGGAAGACTCCACCATCTCTTCCTCCCAATGATGGTGCTAACCCTCTTCCAATATGGAGGATACCTCCTACTAACCAGAGTAGTCCTCCTAGAAGCCCTGACTGAAGATTACATATTGACGGCAAGAGCGAAAGGAGTAAAAGAACGAACAATACTCTTTAAACACGCCCTCAAAAACGCCTCACTACCACTAATAACCAACATAGCACTCTCCTTTGGATTCATGCTATCAGGAGCAATACTAACAGAAACAGTATTCTCATGGGAAGGCCTAGGCTCCTGGACATGGAGAGCGGTCATCCTACTGGACTATCCAGTTCTTCAAGCAATGTTCTACATAATCGCACTCTGCGTAATAGTAGCAAACTTTTTGGCAGACCTAATTTACGGTCTAGTAGACCCCCGCATAAAATATGAATAAAATTAGGTGAGAATCATGGCTTCAAGAAAAGAAAAGATAAAATTCAATCTAAGAAGATTAAAAGGATTTATATCCACACTTCTATCAAGCAAAAAAGCAACTGTTGGAATAGGAATCATAATATTCTTCGCGATAATGGCCCTAGGCGCACCATTAATAGCTCCACATCACCCAGTACTAGACTTCTATGTCGGAGGACGCTTCGCAGTCCCAACATGGTACGAAACATTAACAGGTGACCCGCAATCTCATAACATGCTACTTCTAACTGAAGAACAACAAGACTTCAATACTCCACAGTCCTTAAAAGAATGGAAAATCTTCACCCAAAGTAAGGATGTAGACATACAATACGTGTCCACTCTAGGACATCCTCATCCAGGCTGTTTAGCAATAACCTACAGAAGAGATTACACCATACCTTCAATCAAACCAACAGAAGTCACGGTAACTCTATATAAAAACTTCTCCTATCCATATAAGAAACCCCCTCAGAGATTCTTATATTACATAAAAATGTTCATAAAAGGAACAACCGAGCATCAAATAGATAAACTTAAAACAACATTAGACGTACCAGTTCAAATTAAAGTCTTCATCGAAAGACATGAAAACGAAACCAGCAAAACATATGATCTACTATGGTATCTTTATCAATTCAAAAGCGAAGAACCAATCCCACGCGAAGCCGAATCACCAACTGACGAATGGGTCCCAACTTTTCCAGAAAACCTAGACTCGAACTATATTAGAGGATTCCTTGTTGTAAATGGAACGCAAAAAGGCGTAAAGCTAACTAATGAAATATTCACGAAGCCAAGCAACTACACTATTGGAATAGAGTTAACATTTATCGACTATAATAAACGAAAAAATGTAGAAACAACCGTGTTAATTGACAACTTAAACTTTAGAATTTACGGAACTGCCTATGGATTATTAGGAACAGATCATTACGGAAGAGATGTTTTTTCGCAACTTGTGTATGGATCCCAACTTTCACTCCTAATAGGACTACTGTCTGCAGCACTCTCTGTAGTTCTAGGCCTTATAATAGGAATGATTTCCGCATATGCTGGAAAGGTTGTAGACCAAATACTTATGAGATTCACAGACGCCCTTCTTGTAATTCCTGGACTTCCTTTACTGCTAGTTTTAGTTGCAGTAATGGGTCCAACAATCTGGAACTTAATATTAATCTTAGGATTCTTAGGATGGATGGGCTTCGCAAGAACCGTTAGGTCTCAGGTACTATCACTCAAAGAAAGACCATTCGTCGAAGCAGCAAAAGCTGTCGGAGCAGGCAGTTTCCATATAATCTTTAGGCATATTCTACCAAACGTAATTTCACTAGCCTACATCGCATTAGCTACATCGGTTCCCTCAGCAATAATTTCAGAAGCAGCATTAAGCTGGCTAGGATTCTACGATCCAACAGTAATGACCTGGGGGCGAATGCTACACGACTCTCAGCAGCCAGGAGGAATAGAGAAGTGGTGGTGGATAGTTCCACCTGGACTATGCATTGCGCTGGTTTCACTTTCATTCATACTAATAGGGCAAGCAATGGATGAAATTCTCAATCCAAAACTTAGAAAAAGATACTGAAAACCAAATCTTAAATATTTCAAGGAAATAGAAATTACCTCACCCAAATATGTAGATCGAGGGAACTGGATGACCAAACTATCCAAACTTTCAATTTTACTAATATTTGTTCAAATAATAACTTGCCTCAACTTCCCACAAACATTTGCAAATACAAATGGAAACCTAGTGGTATCCTCAGAGACTCAAAAATACGAAAATGTTCACCTCTTTATCAACGGAAGCATAATTATAGAAGGAAATGCGTCGGTAGAATTCTTGAACTCCATAATAGTCATAATCCAATCCTACGAAGAACAATTTAATATAACCCTCAAAGAAAGATCAACCTTAAAGATAATAAACAGCACTGTAACATCAAATTATTCTTTTAATATTTACGGAACCGATGAGTCAACAATTTGTGTAGACAATTCAGATGTGAGAAGAGGCAAGGCTGTCCTAAAGGATCATGCAAAGATTTCAATTAACAATTCAAGGATAAAGGGAATAGAAAGTACTACAACACAAAAAATATGGATAAACAATTCAGAAATGGAGCAGATAACAAACATTAACTCAGAAATAGCCGCTAACAAATCAAAGATTACCATACTCAAGACATATGGAAGCTCACTTACTGTTTTATCAAATTTCTCGCAGGTAAGTCAAGTGATAATGAATGATTCCTCCAGTTTAACTTTAGACAATTGCTTTGGATACGTTGATTCAGTTAAACTGTATGGACATTCAAAATTTATAGTATATAAATCTAAAATAGTTAGACTAACTGCTAGAGATAATTCTACTATAACCTTCGATAATTCTAAACTTAAATCAGT